>JAGFXW010000078.1 GCA_017861495.1 Bacillota bacterium | reverse complement strand
AAATGCCGGTGTGTCAGTGGTAAAAGAAATAGAAAAGATCATTGGGGACTACCGGGATAAAAGAATCTGCGTGTTTGCCGGCAAAGGCAATAATGGGGGCGATGGGTTCGTCGTTGCCCGCCATGCCGTGAATCGCGGCGCCAAGGTAAAAGTGTTTCTGGTTGGTCAAAAATCGGCCGTTACCGGCGATGCACAAGTAAATTTATTGACTTTGGAACGAATGGATATAGAGGTCGTTGAATTGCGCCGGGAGCGGGATTGGGATAAGGCCAGGATCGCCGCCCAGTTTGCCGATTGTTTGGTCGATGCCTTGCTGGGGACGGGAATTTATGGCGAAATCAGCGCCGAATTTGCGCAAGCGGTGGATCTGATAGATGAAGCGGCCAAACCGGTTATTAGCATCGATATTCCGTCAGGCATCCACTCTGATACGGGGCAGGTATGCGGAAAAGCCGTTACCGCTGTCTGTACAGTTACGTTTGGTTTGCCGAAGCTTGGGTTGTTGCTCTATCCAGGTGTTGATTATACCGGTCGAGTCGTGGTGGCTGATATCGGGATACCGCATCAATTGCTGATGGATCCACAGATCAGACAAAACCAGATTACCATGGAGCACATCCGGACGATCCTGCCGAAACGGCACTCGGCGGCCCACAAAGGATCCTGCGGCAAGGTATTGGTTGTGGCCGGATCACAAGGGTTAACCGGCGCCGCTTTTTTATCGTCATCAGCTGCGCTGCGGGCCGGAGCTGGGTTGGTGACTTTAGGAATTGCTGCGGGGTTACACGACATTATGGAAATAAAATTGACGGAAGTCATGACGCATCCTTTGCCGGAAGTCGCAAAAGGGGTATTGGGCAGCAGTTCGCTGGAAGATATTTTTCTCTTGGCTTCCGATAATAATGCGTTGGCGATCGGTCCTGGCTTAGGCCGCGCCCAAGATACGTTGACAATGGTGCGCGATGTGGTTCAATTGGCAGAACGTCCGTTGGTCATAGATGCTGACGCCTTATTTGCACTGGTCGGCCATACGGAAATCTTGAGCGGCGCTTCAGTGCTGCCGGTAGTAACGCCGCACCCGGGTGAAATGGCCCGTTTGATGGGGCGGTCAATTGGTGAAATTAATGGCAATCGAATTGCGACGGCGCGGCAAGCGGCTGAACAATGGGGCAGTATTGTTGTCTTGAAGGGGGCGCATACGGTTATTGCGTTTCCGGATGGCGAAATTTATATTAATTTGACCGGTAATCCCGGAATGGCGACAGGCGGAACCGGTGATGTTCTTACCGGGATCATTGCCGGGCTGATTGCCCAAGGATTATCCAGCCATGATGCGGCTGTTGCGGGGGTATACCTGCATGGCCTGGCGGGAGATATGGCTGCCGGCGATTACAACAGCGGATTGATAGCTGGTGATTTACTGCCGATGATACCGGCGGCTGTTCAAAAAATTATAGGATAAAAATGATTATTTCCGATAAGGAGCGGTAGAATGGTTTTGGGACACAGATTTTTTCGCGTAATTGGGTTGTTTATGGTCTTGATGAGTATGTTGGCGGTTACAGTCGGGTGCAGCAGTAAGAACGGCGCAAGTTCAGGAAACCAGCCAATGAAAGATGCGCCGTTGA
Source organism: Bacillota bacterium (assembly GCA_017861495.1). Next base: position 8,691 of record JAGFXW010000078.1, on the reverse strand, counting down.
TGATCAAAGTACTGGATGTGGGTCAAGGCGATGCGATCTTGATCCGGGGAAATGGACAAGTAGTATTGATCGATGCCGGCGACGTGCCTACACGGGATAAGCTGGCAGCTTATTTGAAGGCGGAAGGGATTACTACAATTGATAAACTGGTGATCACCCATCCGCATGCGGATCATTTAGGCGGGTTTGCCGCATTGGCAGACCAGTTCGCCATTAAACAGATTTATGACAGCGGACAGACAACGACTACAGCGTTGTACCGTCAATATTTGTCAGCCGTGCAAAAGAAAAAAATTCCGTTTTCCGTAGTGGCTGACGGGGAGCAGATTGATCTTGGCGCTGGAATTTTATTAAAGGTTTTAGCGCCGGGGAAACCTCATTTGACAGGCACAGACAGCGATTTAAACAATAATTCCGTTGTTCTGCGGTTAACGTTCGGTAAGTTTTCCATGCTGTTTGCCGGCGATGCGGAGCAGCCGGAGGAAGAACAAATTTTGCGGAAATATTCCCGGGAAATAAAAAGCACAGTATTAAAGAGCGGCCACCATGGCAGTCGGACATCCTCTTCCCAGCCGTTTTTAGACGCGGTTGCACCGGAAGCGGCAATGATTTCTGCCGGGGTGAACAACGACTATCACCATCCGCATCCTTCTACCTTGAAGAAGTACGAGAAACAAAAAATTGCCGTGTTCCGTACGGATCTTAACGGAATCGTGACGATTGCCAGCAATGGCGAAACGTATTCGGTGAATAGGGAAAAAGGAGAAACTGCAAAATGAAAGTCAGAGCAGTGATTGACCGTTTTGAAGAAGATCGGGCCGTTTTATTGCTGGGCGAAAGCGAAGACCGGCAAGTGAATTGGTTCCGCCAGGACTTGCCGGCGGAAGCGTGTGAAGGGGATATTCTGGTTTTTTCTGTGGAAGTGGATGCGGTCGCAACGGCGCAAGCCAAAGCGGAAGCCGCGGAACTGTTAAAGAACTTAACCGGCGGAGCTTCACAAAGCGAATAGTACGAAATGGATTCTATTTCTTCTGCTGGCAGGATTTTTATGCAGAAGCGAGAAGTACAACATTATGTCGACTCGTTAGGAAAGGAGAAGATGTTGTTGCATCATATGCTAACCATTTGTTTTTTGCTTATTTCTATTTTATGTATCCAAGGCGCTGGAATCACTTCTCCTGTCCAGGCAGCAGAAAAACCCGGGTCGCCGGAAATGACAAATGTTCGTTGGGCAGTGAGTAACGATGCGGTTACAGGAGTTGCCAAACTGCGACTTGTATTTGATGTATCGGGTCCCGTTCAAGTAAGCAGTTCGATGAGCGCAAGCCCTTCCCCCCGCCTGACGGTTGATATCAAAGGCGCCGGACGGGGCAGTGTGCCGGATACGCTTGATTTTGACGGCAATTTTATTAATAAGGTGAGTGTGGTTGAAAAAACAGAGGATACCAGCACGCTGCTGGTAGATATTCCGACTGTGCTGGGAGATGGTGACTATCGGGTTTTCACTTTGCGCAATGATCCGGCAGCCAAACGTCCTTACCGCATTGTAATCGATATCAATAAGCCGGTCCCACCGGTAATATATCATTTCACCCCGGGCTTGGAAGATAAAGTGATTGTGTTAGATCCTGGCCATGGGGGCAGCGACCCGGGCGCGATTGGGTTGGGCGGAACGTATGAAAAAACGATTACTTTGGCGGTTGCGGGAAAAGTGAAAAAATTGCTGGAAAAAGCCGGCGCTGAGGTAATCATGACCCGCCAGGACGATTGTGATGTGGCTTGGCGTAATGCCACTGATGTTGCTGAATTATCAGCCCGGACTTCCGTTGCCAATAACAAAAAAGCGGATATTTTTATCAGCATTCATACCAATGCATTTACCAATCGGACCGTAGGGGGCGCCGCCGTATATTACAGCGCAAAAAGCATGTACGATTCGCTGTTGGCCCAAAGTTTAGATTCTGCTTTAACGCAAAACAGCAAGTTTGCGGACCGGGGCATTTACCGGGGCAATTTGTATGTGACAAAAAATACGCTTATGCCTGCCGCTTTGCTCGAAATGGCGTTTATTTCCAATCCAAACGAGGAAAAATTACTTTGTTCACCTGTCGTGCAACAACAAATTGCGCAAAACATTGTTAATGGCCTGGATCGTTTTTTTGCCGAAGCAGCCAGACTGGGAGGTAATTAATGATGCGCATGCGATTGAAAGGTTTACCTTGGCTGCTGTGGATTGTATTGTGCAGTTTTCTGCTTGTTGCCTGTAGCTCCGATACCGCTAAGAATAACAACCCGTCGGCAAATTCAACCAAACCGGCGGAACAAACGGTCGATCCGGGCAAGACGCCGGGCAGCGGGAACGCAGGCAGTAAACAAGTTGTCGTTTACTTTCCGACTCGAGATGCGATGTTCTTAATGCCGGAAACCCGTAAAGTTTCGAACGGGCAAGACCCGGTACGAGCGTCTATGGAAATGTTAATCGCCGGACCGGAAAGCCGCGAACTTGAGGCAATTGTCCCGCAGGGAACCGCACTGCGGAGTATTACTGTAAAAGACCATGTCGCCTACGTTGATTTTAGCAATGCAATCATCAAAAAGAATCCCGGAGGAGCGACCACCGAGCTGCTGTTGGTGGGTGCGATTGCCAATACACTGACGGAATTTCCCGATATTTCCGGCGTGCGGATTTTGGTGGAAGGCAAACAGGTGGAAACCTTAACCGGCCATGCAGATCTAACCGGAGTTTTGGGACGGTCGGAAGAAATGATTAAAAAGCATAAATAAAAAAATGCCGGGAAGTTTAGAACAGAAACTTCCCGGCATTTTTTTCATGACTTACCGCCTAAGCTAATCCATACTTACGCAATTTTTTTAGTACGGCCGTATGGGATAATCCCAGCGCTGCGCCAAGCCGTCGTGATGTATGGTGTTGGGATAGTGCTGCGGCAAGTACCTCTTTTTCAACTTGATCGACAATTTCTGACAAGGTTTGGTTGGCGGAGGGCGGGGAAATCATTCCTGGACCAGGAGCGTTTTGCATCTGGTCCAGCATAATATGTTTGGCAAGGACAATCGGACCGGAAACAATATTGATGGCCCGTTCGATTACATTTTCCAGTTCGCGGATATTTCCCGGCCAATGATAATGCATTAAACGGTCCAGCGCTGTATCGCTGATGATGATTGCCTCTTTTTGCAGGCGAATGGAAAATTTGCGGATGAAATATTGGACCATCAAAGGAATGTCTTCGGTACGTTCCCGCAATGGGGGAATAAAGAGAGGGATGACGTTGAGACGGTAATAGAGATCTTCCCGAAATCGGTTTTGTGCGATCATGTCTTCCAGATTCCGGTTTGTTGCAGCCAAAATACGAACATCTACTGCCGTTTCACGGTTGCTGCCGATGCGGCGGACTTTGCCATCCTGCAAAACCCGCAGCAATTTTGCTTGCAGGTGGGCCGATAATTCGCCGATTTCGTCCAAGAAGATCGTGCCGCCGGCGGCAAATTCAAACAAGCCCTGTTTGCCGCCTTTATTTGCGCCGCTAAAGGCGCCTTCTTCATATCCAAATAATTCGCTTTCCAATAATGTATCCGGGATGGCAGCGCAATTGAGCGGGACGAACGTCTTTTTGGATCGTGGCGAGGCGGCGTGAATGGCTCTGGCAAAAAGCTCCTTGCCGGTTCCGGTTTCACCGCGGATCAATACGGTTGAATTGCCGCGGGCAATCGCTTTGGCCATGGCGATAAGCCGCTGCATGGAATTGCACTTGAACAATATTTCGTCAAACGTGAATGTTAGCTGTGCCGTGACGGTATAAACCAGATCCCGTACATCCTGGATATCCCGTAAAACAGCGACGGCGCCGATAATTCGTTTGGATTGGTCCAATAGCGGGCGCCCGCTTGACAAGTAATGGCTTTTTGTAGCTTCAAGAACAATTTCCCGATTGTTATATTCAATGCCGGTTTTTAATGTCTCCATTAAGGGCGTTGTTGCGGGAAAAATATCGGTAATTGGGCAGCCCAGTAATTTTTCGTAAGGGACGCGGACAATTTGCTGCGCTGCTGCATTATACTGGGTTACGAAGGATTGATTGTCGATTGCAATGATTCCATCGTTAATGGAACCGAGAACCGCTTTTAATTGTTCGGCCCTTTCTTGGTGCGGCATCAAGGTGATTTCATAAACATCCAGTATTTGTGGAATTTTTTTCAATGCTCGAATCACTTCTTGTTTTGGTTCATCAGGAAGGTTTTCAATTTCCAGGAAAATGATATTGAGTTCCACTTCCATGGAAATAATGTTAATATGCCGGACTGCCAATGCATGGGAAATATCCAGCACCAATCCGACCCGGTCAATATTCGGTATTTTTAAGCAAACATTGTCCATGTTTGTCCTCCTTGGTTTCTATCATTTCTTATACTTAGGCGTTGACGGTTTAATTCCTGCGTTTCTATCGTTCTTTTTACTCAAATTGCGTATTGACTGCCTTAGAACGTGGATTAGTAGGCAAAAGAAGTTAAACAGGTTATAATAGAACTGGCATAAGGAGCAGTTTATTTTATGCAACGTCCTGTTGCAGTTTGAAATGTGGTGATTTCTTGCAGGTAAAACAAGTCGGCGAATTTGGCTTGATCGATTTAATTAAACGGGATACCTTAGTTCGGAAAGACAACGTGATTGTTGGTATCGGTGATGATGCGGCCGTGCTTAAGCCGGATCCGCGGCAATTGCAGCTGTTTACTACCGATATGCTGATCGAAGATATTCATTTTCGCATGAAAACAATTTCACCGTGGCAGCTTGGCTATAAGGCCATGGCTGTTAATTTTAGCGATATTGCCGCGATGGGCGGAGAACCGCGCCATGCTGTCGTATCCTTGGCGACGAACGAAAATACGGATGCAGACTTTATTGTTCAGTTGTATGAGGGAATGAAGGCCATTTGCCGCCAATATGGCGTAAATATTGTCGGCGGCGACACGGTGGCCAGTCCGGCTGGTATGGCGATTAATGTCGCTGTGCTGGGAGAAGTAGCTCCTGAGCATCTTCTGCTGCGTTCGGGCGCGATGGCCGGCGATTTGGTGATGGTTACCGGAACGCTCGGTAATTCCGGCGGCGGCTTGGACTTGCTGGCGCGGGACGATTGGCAAAGCTATGCTTTTGCTGCTAAATTGGTGAAAGCGCATCGGGAACCGATACCTCAGGTCCAGGCAGCGCTTCTGATTGCCGCTGCGGGAGCGTCCAGTATGGATGATGTCAGCGACGGTTTGTCCAGTGAGGCCAATGAAATTGCCGGGGCGAGCAAGGTCGGTATGCGGATTTATGCCGAACAGATCCCCTTATCGCCGGAACTCCGCGAGGCGGCGGCGCTTATCGGCAAACCGGCTTTGGACTATGCATTATATGGCGGCGAAGATTATGAATTGTTATTTACGATTCCACCTGCCAAAGCGGCACAACTGGGCTCGACAGTTGCAGGCGTGCCTGTCGCTGTGATTGGCGAAGTTGTGGATGCCGGCTGTGGTGTGATGTTGATCGGTAAAGAGGGACAAGCAAGGTTATTGGAGCCCAAAGGCTATAACGCATTTCGCTGAGGAGGGAAGTCCAATGTTATTGATTACTACGGTTTCACCTGCAGAAACCCTTCAATTGGGGCGGATGATAGCAACGTTGTTGCGGCCTGGTGATGTTGTTTGTCTTACCGGTGACCTGGGGGCAGGAAAGACGCTGCTGACAAAGGGCATTGCCGATGGGTTGGGTGTAACAGAAGATGTGACCAGTCCAACGTTTACGGTATTACAGGTGTATGAAGCAAAAACGCCGGTTTACCATTTTGACTTATACCGCTTGGAGAACTCGGAAGAGTTGGCGGATATCGGCTTTGATGAATTTGTTTTTGGCAGCGGTATTTCAATCATTGAATGGGCGGATAAGTTTTCCTATTGTATGCCGGAACAATATCTGCACATTGCGATAATGCATGGGACAAGCCCCGAAACAAGGACTATACAAATCCAGGCGCGGGGATCCCATTATGAAAGCCTGGTTGAGGAGTTGAAAAAAATTGCCGGTTCTTGCTTTAGAAACGTCGACACTGGTTTCTAGTGTGGCTTTGGTTACCGAAGAGACTCTTGTCGCCGAGGTGACCTTACAGACGAAGCTGACACATTCCGAACGATTGATGCCGCATGTGTCAGCTATTTTGGAAATGGCGGAATTGACGCCGAACGAAATAACCGCGATCGCTATTAGTATTGGACCTGGGTCCTTTACCGGCCTTCGCATCGGCCTCGCAACCGCCAAGGCCTTGTCATATGCGTTGCAGATACCGGTTGTCGGGGTCCCGACCTTGGATGCCCTGGCATTTGGCTGCGCTTTCCCCGGCCTGTATCTATCGCCGTTGCTGGATGCGCAGAAGGGCAATGTGTACCAGGCTGTGTTTGAACAGACCGCGGCGGGATTACAGCAAATCATGGATACCCGTGTCATCGCTTGTTCGGTCGCGCTGGAGGAGTTAACAGGCTTAGATCGTCCGGTTGTTGTTTTGGGGGAAGGGGCGATCTTGCATCGAAACGAAATTGCCGCGATTGGGGAAAATTTAATTTTGCCTTCACCGCAATTAATTATTCCGCGCGCCGCCAGTGTCGGCCTTTTAGGACAGCAGATGCTGAATAATGGTGTGCGGCATGATGTCATGACGATGGAACCGCTTTATATCCGCCGGTCGGAGGCAGAGGTGCTTTGGGAGCGGCGGCAGGGAGTCAAGCCATGACCTTCGATTTGGCAGTCCGCCGTATGGGCGGGAAGGATATCGATGCTGTTTTGCGGGTGGAAGAAACAGTTTTCACCACCCCTTGGTCGCGGGAATCGTTTGAAACGGAAATGGCCGGCAATGATTTAGCCCGCTATTTTGTTGCTGTTGTTGACCGGCAAATTGTGGGTTATGCAGGAATGTGGGTTGTTTTGGACGAAGCGCATGTGACGAATATCGCTGTCCTGCCCTCTTTTTGGGGGCAAGGAATCGGCAAAAAACTGTTAACGGCATTAATCGACTGCGCCCGGTCGCAGGGAGCGGTAAGCATGACATTGGAGGTAAGGCGATCCAATGAACGGGCGCAGCGCTTATACTCCCATATGGGTTTTGCAGAAGGGGGCGTACGGTGCCCCCGCCGAACCCTTAGAGCGAACTTAAGACTGAGGCTCGAAATCTTTGATTTCGCGAAGCCGAAGTTTCCCTTTAGGGTTTCGAGTGTTATAGCCCGTTGATCCCCGACCTAAGAGGGCGGGGTCCCTGTGCCCTGTGGGTATTACAGGCTGTTAACGAGATAAATTATGAAAAACAACAAAAGTATGAGGGATTATGGTGAACAAAGATAAAAAGTTGATTTTAGCGCTGGAAACAAGTTGTGATGAAACATCCGCCTCTGTAGTCGCGGATGGGCGGGAAATTTTATCGAACGTTATTTCATCACAAGTTCCGGTGCACCAAAAATTCGGCGGTGTTGTACCGGAAATTGCTTCGCGCAAACACATTGAGAATGTCATTCCTGTAGTTGACAAGGCGTTGAAAGACGCCGGGGTTGCTTTGCCGGAAGTAGCGGCGATTGGCGTAACCTATGGACCGGGATTGGTTGGCGCTTTGTTGGTGGGGATTGCGGCTGCCAAGGCGTTGGCCTTTGCTGTGCAGAAACCATTGATTGGCGTGAACCATCTAGAAGGACATATTTTTGCTAATTTTCTTGCCTATCGTGAATTGGAGCCGCCGTTTTTGGCGTTGGTTGTTTCCGGCGGCCATACCTCATTGGTTCATGTACAGGAATATAATCAGTTCCGCCTGCTGGGGCAAACGCGTGATGATGCCGCCGGTGAAGCGTTCGATAAGGTGGCGCGTGTCATGGGGTTGCCTTATCCCGGCGGACCGCAGATCGATAAATTGGCGTTGCTGGGCAATCCTGAGGCGATCCATTTTCCTCGCGCCTTATCGACCCACGGCAGCCATGAATTCAGTTTTAGCGGTTTGAAATCAGCCGTACTCAACTATTTAAATACTGCCGCGCAGCACCGGGAGGCGGTCAATTATGCCGATGTGGCGGCCAGTTTCCAGGCGGCAGTAGTGGAGGTCCTGGCTGCCAAAACCGTGGAAGCGGCAAGAGAGTGTGGTGTGGACAAAATTGTTGTATCCGGCGGCGTAGCGGCAAATTCTTGCTTGCAGTCGACCCTTTCACGGGAAGCGGTGTCAGCCGGTTATGCTGTTTATTTTCCTCCGCACGTTCTCTGCACCGACAATGCAGCGATGATTGCATCCCGCGCCTATTACAAATTTTTGGGTGGTTTTACTGCTGACTTGCATTTAAATGCAGTTCCCGGACTCAAATTGTGAGGGAACGGCAAACATGGGTTTTGAACAATAGGTTGTGAAGAAAAATGTTACTACAATTGTGGATAATGTGAACTAAATAGGAAAAATGGGCTAAAAACTACGGTCAGCCTGTTGATAAGCCTGTGCATATTGTGGATAACTTGGGGGATAACTGCGCTCGTTGTGTGAATATAAGTGAGCCTTAGGTTCGGGGGGGTTATTGCCCCGCCGAACCCTTAGAGCGAACTTAAGACTGAGGCTCGAAATCTTTGATTTCGCGAAGCCGAAGTTTCCCTTTAGGGTTTCGAGTTTTATAGCCTGT
>JAGFXW010000077.1 GCA_017861495.1 Bacillota bacterium | reverse complement strand
ACCCAGGACAACAATGTCCGTTCAGACGACATTAGTGTGCGTTCCAGCGACAATTCCTCTGGCGACATACATTTGCTCTCATCAGACCGTTTGGACTGGTCATCCATGATGTGTACACCTCCTTAAAACTGCAAAGGACAACCAACACCTTGTAACACTGCAGAAGAATTCATTTAAAAATTTTCTTTCAGCAGCAGTTGGTTATTGCGAGGATGATACAACCCCCGATTGATCATCCTCTAGTTTTACTCCCATCTTGGCAAGTACTCATCTATTTAAGCTTTTTTCTCTTCATGAAATACAAAAACTGCCAGAACACCACCGGATGAATCCGATGCGGCCTGGCAGCCATGAGCCCAGTACCCGGGCTTTTAGACCCGCGGCTTTGCGTCCTTACCTTTCAGTAAGTTTGCCAATAATGCATTTTCCAAACTGCAAAAAATTTAACATTCTACTGTTTATTTGTTAATTTTTGATCAATTCCTGCATCTTTTTATAAATTAAGTGATTATTCTGAATTTATTTTAACATATTTACATAACCATTTCAATATATCGTTTCTTAATCCTATGTAGAATCTAGCATCCAGATCAGTTTGATACTGAACCGTTTTTGAGTTCTGCGTAATGAACTCAAACTTTTGGTGTTTTAACGTTTTTAGTCCTTGAGAAAGGTTTGAAACTTTTTTAGAATTTCTTTCTCCTGTTCTAGTTCTTCAATGCGTTTTTTGAGCTTAAGGATTTCAAAATCTTTGTTTTGTCTGGGGTTGCCCGAACCTGAAAAGACGGCATAGCCATACTGGTTATACTCCTTAACCCATCCGGCTATCATATTGGGAGATAAGCTTTAGTCCTTTGGCCGCTTTTGTTGCTGTTTTGCCTTCTTCAAGGACCTGCTTAAAAACCTAGACTTTGAATTTTTTTTTAAACTGAGCTTTAGGTAAGTTGAGTTCTTGATCAATATACAAATCATCTTATTTGTCGTAAAGGATTACAGGATGGTACAACAAGATTTCTGAAGCCACTTTAGATGATGCTATCCTAGATCGAATCGTCCATGAACCAACTGGCACCAACCCCCCGGACAGGATGGTCTTATCAACCGGAATATTCACAAACTTGAATATAATTCGAGTTTTGTTCTTTTTTATCCACTATCTTATTAGGCGCTTACTATAAACAAATATACTTTTTTAGTATTTTTCTGTCTATTTTTGTTAGCGCCGACCAACCCGCCAACCTGGTCACCGCCAGTTAAACTCTCATTCGTGAGACCGATATTCGTGATGGTACCTGTTAACCCACCGAAAAGCGACGCGTATTTAAAGCCTGTACGATTAATATACAGATTGTTAATGACATGACCATCGCCATTCATTGTTCCACTAAAAGGATTGTAATAATCGCCGATTGTTGCAAAACCGGCACCAGTATTCCAATCTTTCGTCGCGCTGGCATCGATGTCTTTACCCAGTGCGTATGTTCCAGCCAGATTGGTATTGATATTTTGCAGTTGGGTTACATTATTAACCAGCATATACGCTGTCAAAGATCCGACGCTTACTTTACCGGAATAATCCGTAGGGGTCACATAACTTGATGGATTGTAGTAGATTGTCGTCGTTCCCGTGCTGCTCTGAATAATTGCACTGCCGCTGCCAAAGGTAACTGTCCCGGTGCTGCTGCCCGTATTGTCTGCCTGCAGTGTAACCGCAGCGTTGTCACTACCTGCATTAATTGCAGTATTGATGTTGATATCGCGATTAGCACTGACATTGAGATTACTGTTAGGTGATTTCATGTTAACCGATCCATTAAGACTTACATCACCATCAGCATTGATACTAATATTCTTAGCCTGAATGATCCCGGAATTATTGACCACCGTTCCGGTTAGAATGTCAGCCGTTTGGTTGGTCATGATGACTTTGCCGCCATCCGCCTGAAGCGTGCCTCCGTTAGCAACGCTGGCGTTAACAGCCGCCTGATTGACTGCCAAATTGACAAGACCATCACCAACTACATCCATAGTGATGGCATTGCCAGCCCCAAGAGCTACCGTTCCGAGATTGGCAACAATCACTCCTTGGTTTGCAACTTGATTTCCAAGCAAAATGACATATCCGCCATCGGCCGCTGTGATGTTTCCTTGATTTGTGACAGAACCCTTAGTTCCCGTAAAAGTATATTTCCCTGCTAATAAATCACTGTTTGTTATGTTTAACATGGATGCTACAAGACTTCCGACGTTGACCTGCGCTGTGGGCGCAAACAGTATGCCGTTCGGGTTAACTAAAAAGACTTTACCATTTGCGATAAGCTGACCATAGATGTTGGAAGAGGTTTTGCCGATTACCCGGTTTAATGCAATGGAAGTTGCCGAAGGCTGCAGGAAAATGACTGTTTCTTTAGCACCGATATTGAAGCTCTGCCAGTTGATGCCAAATGTATCTGTGGATTGAGTGATTGTCATTGTATTGTTTTTTTAGCTTGTGTGATGGTTGCTGTCTCTGTGGTGACCCTGCCGCCGGATGGCTTTGCATACACTTCGGTTGTGAACGCCATCATGAAAATGAGCGCTGTAACCGATGCCAGAAGTTTTTGTGCCAATTTTCGTTTACCATGTTAAGGTTTATACCCCGTGCTATCCATATTTGCATCTCCTCCTCTTTAAATTTTTTGGATGCATTGCAGCCAGAATCGACCATTCCGGTCGGCATCGGATTGCGCAGGATCGGAGGTCAGCTTCCACGCATAGTCCATTCGTAAGGTTGTATCGTGATCCCAGTTCCAGATTACCCCTAATCCTGCACCGCTTAACGTGCGATGATTATCAGAGTTCTCCCAAGGATGTTTATTGATTTTGATTCTACCGGTGTCGATAAACGTGGCGAGTTGAAATTTCGGCGTAGGCATGTTCCAACGCAGCTCACTAGTGAGGGTATAGCCTTCGTCACCCGATGCTTCTCCCTGTGGATAAGCTCTGACCCCAGTTGCCCCGCCGAGATAGAGCTTTTCCGAGGAATCTAAATTTTTGCTGGCTAATTGACCTATAAAGGATAGAACGTAACTGAGGCGCGGGTTGATTTGTTTGAGGCGGATCAAGCTCAATGTACCCTTTGCAAATCGCCCGTTTGTATTGGCGCTCATTTGATCGGTTGCCAGCACATCAGGAGTATGGATGTTGAGTTTTCCTGTATCACAAGTAAAGTCGAAAGCGGTGATACCACTGCCATCCGTGTCGCGCCGATCGCCACTGAACCCGATACTGACAAGGTGGCTCCGTTTATCCGACGTGACATCCACTGCGTCTTGGTGGTCGTTGAGTTTCTTTCCCTCTAAACTGACGCGTCCATAGAGGTTCAAGTTACGCGAGCGGATCAAAGGGTAAGTGGTGAAAAGACTGGTTGTAATAGCTGTTCCCCTGGCTCCCAAGGTGGCAAAAGCCCCACCAAGCAGATAGTGAGTGCGTTCATAGCCCGCACCCAGTTTTGCACCTTGGTTGCCGACAGGAACTTGATAGGCAATTTTTTGGTTATCAAGTCCAGAGCCAGCATAGATTCCTCCTACGGTCATTTGATCGCCAATCCCAGTTATGTTATTGATATTGGTATCAATTCCCATTCGGTTCTTGCCGGTATACCAGTTGCCGTAGTTATCGGCTGTTAACGTTCCCTCGAATTGTTTTGTATCGCTGAGATCGACAATCAAGTTAGTCGTACCAGTTGTTTCTCCGGGCGCAAGGGTGGCTTTGGCTTTTACACCACTGATATCATCCAGCAGCAAAATGGTTCTTTCCAACGCATCATTCTTAATGTAATCCCCGCTGTGAAGAGCTGACAACAATGCGTTGCCATAGCCAGTATTGAGTGTGGAATGGTTGCGAACGCTGATTTTGCCGTATTGACCTATCAGTATGCTGATTTCAACCGTATTGTTTTTGACTTCTTGAGCTGGAATATAAGCGGCAGCCACCAGATAACCTTGGCTGCGAAGATACCTGGTGATCCGCCAAGCTAAGAATTCAAGGTCGTTGAGGCTGAGTTCTTTTCCCAATCCATCTTGGATTTGAGACAGAAGGGTTTCTTTGCTGAAGATGTTCTGCCCGGTGAACCGTATGTGGTCAACTCGGATTTTCGGTCCTTGTTCTGTTTTTTGGGGCTCCACTTGCTGTTGGCTAATTGCCAAATCCGGAGTAGTTTGGGGAGGTAAAACAAGTTGTCGTTCCTGTGTGCTTTTTTCCGTTTGTCCTGCATCGGGTGCGACTGTTGCTTTGACAGGGGCATGAACTATGGTCATTGCAGTTAATATGGCAATAGCCAAATAACGCTTGTGAATACTCATCCATTCAATCCCCTTTCTCAATCCCACAAAAAACAAAACCACCAGAACACAACCGGATTATCCGGTGCGGCCTGGCAGTCCCGAGCCCAGTACCCGGGGCTTTTAGACCCACGGCTTTGCGCCCTTACCTTTCGGCAAGTTTGCCCTTACTGTATTCTCTAAACTCCTATGAAGCACTTTAAAGCTATTTATTATCTTCTGCATTTTTCAGTCAAACCCTGCCTGTTTTTAAAAATTGAGCGAGTATTCTGTTTTTTATTTTTACGATAAAAAATATACTTTTAATAGTTTTTGCTATTTTTCTGTCTATTGTTATAATCGTTACCCAAAACAAAAAAGCCCTCCGACACAATCTCCGGAAGGCTTGATTTCATTGGCGCGCTTGGCACGATTCGAACGTGCGACCAACGGATTAGAAGTCCGTTGCTCTATCCCCTGAGCTACAAGCGCAAAATTATGGTCATACAACAGAATATAAATCCTGTTGCATCGCAACAAAAAATATTATACCATTACCCAATTTGGATGTCAATTCACCCCATTGAGTTTCGAGGCAAAAGGCGTCACATTTTTGCTTGCTCTTTCGTCATTGCTTCTTTAGCGTAACGCTTTGCTTCACCAAAATCTTCCTGCGTAAGCATCGAATCCCGCAATACCTTAAACCTCAGTCCGATATATTTGTTAAGAAAAACAAAAGAGGGCGACTTTTCTTCCAACTCGCTTTTAATGAAACGAATACACCCCCGGCATTCCGGGTTGCCGGTTCCATGCCCCCGTACATCAATTTTATTCCACCAAGCCAGGATCCGCATACCCCACATTAGCGGCTCGCGGACCAATCGAAACCACCAATTTCGCCCATAACATCGTCTAATCAGAAGCATGGTGCAGTTTTTGCAACCACCTGATAATTCACCCGCCATTTTTCGAGTTCCCTTCCCCATAAAAACCAGGATTTTGTATCAACCAATAAGGAATTGCAAAAGTCACAATCAAAATGATACCTATGAGCTTCTGCTTTTTCGCAAATTTTTAATGAACCGCAGGACAACCGCCGTACCTATCCCCAACGCAAAAGCACCCCCGGTCACAATAAGCAGTGCAATCGTCCGCTCTGATATATCAAACATGACATCATTCCTTTGCTAATTTTATCCGCGAAAATTAATACACATTCTTCTTTATAGGATAATTTTAGCAAACATCCTTCAGTTATGCAAATTCAATACTCCCGCAAAAACGGTTCAACAAAAAAGATTAAAAAAAAGACTACCCTATGAGTTAAGGTAGTGCAATGTAAAAGTTTTATTTAGTTACTGCGGTTGTTGCACTGGAATGCGAGAGGTCATAATCAGCATCCCATAGTTTTTCATCCTCATCTTCCCAATCGCCATCATCCCAAACCATGAAAACCATACTATTCTCTCCTCCTTCTTTCAAGTTGTGTCAATCTATAGTTACAGGGACTCATTTTGTCCCTGTAACACAAAATAAATTTGTACTTTTGTCCCGCATTTTTCCCTGCACGCCAGTAAAATGTTTACACTAATTTTTCATACATTCGATAGTTGATCTACTTTGTTTCAATTACTGTTTTGGACATCATACATTTTGATTACTGTATGGACGTTTTTTGTCCCACTTGGTTAAAATAATAAATTTATTTTTTGTACTATGTTTTTTATTATACGCTTGTTTTAGAAAAAGTAAATAGGAATTTTCGAATACACAAAAATATTTTTCAGAATAATTCCAATCAATAATCAAACTCTTGCAGTCCCTAACAATAAGCTGTAAACCGCAAGAGTTCCTATGTGAAAATTATGTCTCCGTTTTTTAATGCAACGATCAAACAGTCTTTGCATTGCGTACGCGACTATTGCGCTAGGGATAACTCCGGAGCTGCTTCACGCAACACCGTTTTGACCATGGTATGTAAATTAATTCGGTATGCGGCATTGGGTTGCCCCCGCTTGCTCTGCTCATCGCGAAACCGATTTTCAAATTCAGTAAATATTTGCGTTTCTTCATAACCTTGGTCAGCCAACTGCAAAATAAACGTTTTTGCTTCTTCCACAGCTGCAAGACATTTTTCCCAATAATTGAACGTATCGCATTTATCGGTCAACCGCAAATGGGAAGGAATAATAAACCGAGGATTGATGGCTTGGCATTTTTTTATGGACTTAATCGCTTCTGAACAGCTGGTTAAAAAACAAGGAGTAATTTCTCCCGTCATATTCATATAGCCGGTTGATTCACTGGCAAAAAGAATGTCGTTATTTATCAAAAAAGATAATGAACACTTGGTATGCCCCAGCGTTTCGATCACCTTAATGCGCAAACCACCCAGGTCCAGCACATCTCCATCCGAAATGCTGTGATCCAGTTTCATTAGAGCATCATCATACTCTTCTATATCCCCCGCATGAAAATGTTTGGCAGCCTGTCGGCTTAACTGCTTAATCGTTTTCAAAGCGGTTCGACTTTGAAATACTTTCCGGGCATATTCCGCCCCCAGCACTTTGAGGCCAGGCCATTCTTTTTTTATATATGGCAGGGCTCCGACATGATCATAATGCGAATGAGTGATCAGTATATAATCCAACGGCTTTTGCTGAAGTATTTGTCTAATATTACCGATAAGGGCAGCCCCGCAATAGGCCATGCCACATTCGAGGAGTGCCGTTTTTTTGTCACCCATGAGCAAATATGCATTGCCGCCTTTTCCAGCCGTAACCTCAATAATTCTATCCATCCCAATCTCACCTTTATCTCGCAGTAACCACAAAACACAGCCGCCTGCCCCAGCGGCAATTTTATCAACTGCAGTTTGATGCTGCGAACCATATCGCATAATATACTCTAATAGTATACATCAAAACAGGATAGACTGGCAATCATTGGGTAATATTACTCACGTTTGCCGATGCAACTTTTTTTGATAAAAGAAAAAACACGCCAATACGCGTGCCTGTTGAAAATCGTAAATTCACTATGCATTTTCTGTATAAGCACGAGGTTAACGGATAGTTAGGAAATGCCAGGCATCGATTTCTTCGCCGAAACACGGGGCTTGAAATATCCATCATTCCTAGTCACCGAAAGGTAAAAAACTTGAAGTTAAGCATTCATGAAGATATCCACTGCTGATGCTTCCGCACCACTCGCACCGCTCGTCTCCCGGTTGCTTTCCGCTGCTCTGGACAGCGCCTATTCCTTGTTCCTTTCCATATTGCTCCATACTTTCATGCGTTACAGTTTTATTCATTATTTATCACTCCTTCATATAATATTGTATACAATATACTATATATTTTACGATGTGTCAACATATTTTTATTTTTTTAATAGTAAAACAGTGTTTTTTGTAATATCTGTTCTTCTTAAAAACACATATGTATTTATAGTGAGAATATATATCTATTTTGTCTTTTCAATAGCAATAAATTACCACATCTGTCCAAAATCAGGTGGTAAAAAGATCTATGACGAAATAAACAACAATATTTACAACAAAAAACTCATGTATTTTCTAAGGATGAGCTTAGAAAATACATGAGTTTTTTAATTTTCCGGTTTGCTTAGCGTTTTTTCCGCCACCGCTACTCCCTGCTCATAGGTTGCAATTTTATAATCCAAGCGGTCCAGGGTTTTCTGCATATCTTCCATCCTGGCTTTGAGTTGCCTGCGCTGCTCGATTAAAATTTCTTTTCTTGTCTCAATCGTTTCCTCACCCTGTTGAAACAGTTGAACATACTCAATCAAGACTTCTATCGGAAGGCCTGCATTTCGCATACATTTGATAAATTCGACCCATCTGCAGTCTTGTTCCGTATAATCCCTGATTCCGCTTTTATTACGGTTCACAGTAGGAATTAGCCCGATGCGTTCATAATAACGTAATGTATCCTGTGTAATACCAAATGTCTCACTTACTTCTGCAATTAGCATGTAAATCCACCTCCCCGAAATTCGGTCTACAATTTAAGCCAACTCCACGTCAAGACCTTTTTGCCGTAGATTTCATTGCATGCGGCAAAAAGGTTGTGATGGTTTTCGATTACGGCAACCGGCTTGTTTTTATCGGATCATTTCCCACCATTGGGATAACAATGGTTGTTGGTTTTGAAGTTCTATCGGCTGTCCAATCACCGGTGTAAGAAGCCTATAGTTCTTATTTTGGCTGGCAGCAGTGATCCGCTTGAACGGCTCATCCCAGGGATGGTTTGCAATGGCGAACTTGCCCGTGTGGCCCGGCAGCAACGCTTTGGCTTTCAAGTCTTCAGTCGCCTGCGCCACGTCTTCTGGCATCATATGGAGGTAGGGCCACCGTTTGTCATGCTGTCCGTTATCCATCAGGACAAGATCAAACCCATCTAACCTTTCGCCAATTTCCTTGAAATGCGGCCCGTAGCCGCTGTCACCGCTGTAAAATATCCGTCGTTGCGGAGTGACCAATGCAAATCCGGCCCACAACGTCTTGTTGGGGCTTAGAAGCCGTCCGGAAAAATGGCGCGCCGGCAAAACATGGATGGTCATGCCGCTTTCCATTTCCAATGAAGTATACCAGTCCGCTTCATGCACAATTTTTTTATCAAAGCCCCATTGTTCAAAATACGACCCTACACCTAACCCACAAACCACATTTTTAATT
>JAGFXW010000076.1 GCA_017861495.1 Bacillota bacterium | reverse complement strand
AAAACTACCGAAACCTAACCGGATTCATCCGGTGCGGCCTGGCAGTCTTGAGCCTGGTCTCCGTGGCTTTTAGACCCACGGCTTTGCGTCCTTGCCTTTAGGCAAGTTTGCCAATATTCTATGTTTTAAATTAAACTATATATTTTTATAATTCGACATTGCAACATGGTTTCCTGCTTAGCAACCCGCTGCAACCTAACACGCCTTTCGTAAATCAAAGTTCCTTACCACTCCGGCAGCTTCATCAGAGCGCAACGCCCAGATTAATAATTTCCTCCATTATTTCTATTTTTCCCCGCCCAGATGCCCGATATTCCGCAAGCGATAAGCCTAGAATTGGAAATTGTGCAGGTAAGATTTTTAAAAGGCGTAAAAGTGTCGGAATTGTCAGCCCCCCCACCGCCGGAACCGGAACAAACGGGAACTCTACAGGATCAAGAACATCCAAATCGATATGAATATAGAGCTTTTTTACTTCTTTCGCCTTCATGGCAGCCAACAGGCAATTTGGATCGGCTTCAAGATACTCTACTTTGAAAAGATCTATATTTACCCTTTCGATATACTGGGTTTCTGCGTCGTCAAGGTCCCTACTTCCTAATAAGATGATTTGCGAAGGCGCCAATCTGGAAAAGGTTTGCTGTAAAATTTCACTGTCCCCTTCTCCCAGCAGAGTCCTGAGCGGCATTCCATGGAACGCCTTACTTGCAGACGTTTCTGGCGTATTGAGGTCGCCATGGGCGTCAAACCATAAAACCGTGAGATCAGCCACACTATTTAAGTATGATATTGGGGCAATGGCAATATCACAGCCGCCACCGATCGTAAAAATGCTGGCGGGTTGTTCTTGTCGTATCAATTCCCTACATCGCTTTACTTGGTTCACAATAGGCTGATAGCCAATGATACCGTTTTGGATACGGTAATCCTCTTCCAGACTTATTTCCACATCACGGAAGTTTCGGTTTCTCAGGTAATTTTTTTTGATTTCGACTGCGCCGGCGTAGGTCGATTTGTCTTTGCCTCCGCCTTGCCATTGCGGAAAAAAAATATTCAAATGGTTTTTCATGTTTCTAATCATCCCTTCAACAGGAACTGGAAACCTTTATGATATCTTTCTCAGATAAAATCGCGTGTCTACTTTCATAAGCGGAAACGCCGCTGGCAGTGATTCCTTAGCAATTTGCATAAACCCGTTTTTTTCGTAAAACCGATGGGCCGCTCGAAATTTCTCGGTAGTTCCTAAATAAATTTCCTGCATACCGTGTTCACCCGCCCAGGATATGCATGTATTGAGTAATAGTTCCGCTGTATTATACATTTTCCCTCTATAAGCAGCATCGACAAACATTTTTCTTAATGCTCCTTGTCGGTTGCCAATATCAATTAACGCAATCGTTCCTACAACTTCTTGACCACAAATCGCCAGCCAAAAATTCCCTGATTTAGTTTGGTAAAAAGCAGGGATAGCGCTTAAATCCGGCTGGTCTTCCTTAGTGATGGGGATATTGTATTCATTGCGCTGAACACAGAGGATCAATTCAATGACTTTGTCTTGGTATTCGTGTGTATATTCTTGTATCGTGATTTCTGCCACGCAAAATGCACCTTCCTATCAATCTCTTTCTTCTATCCTTATTATACTCTTCAATGAAGCCGAAAGAGTACTTAACATGGTATAATAAATGAAAAACAATAAAATAAATTATGCTCCAGGAGATGGTTAGCATGAAAAAAGTTGGCTTAGTTGGGGGAATTGGCCCGGAATCCACTTTAGATTATTACAAAGGGATTATCGACGGCTGCAGGCGGAAAACCGGAAACGACAATTATCCGCCGATCATCATTGACAGTTTAAATCTCTCCGAAATGTATTCTTATGCCGCCAATAAACAATGGTGTGAATTTACAAAGCGATTGACCGATTCGGTGAAAAATTTGGCGGCCGGCGGCGCTGAATTTGCTGCTATGGCAGCGAATACAGCGCATATCGTATTCCCTGAAGTAAATAAACAAGCCCCCATTCCCCTGATCAGTATTGTCGATGAAACATGCAAATATGCCCAAACTAAACATTGCAAAAAGGTCGTGATCTTCGGCACTGCGTTCACTATGAGCAGCGGTTTATATTCCAGTGCCTTTGCCAAATACGGAATCGATTCATTTGTCCCTACGGAAAAAGAGCAGACAGCAATCCATCAAATTATTTTTCCGAATTTGCAGGAAGGAGTCGTCTTAGCAGAAGACAAACGAACCATTTTACAAATCGCTAACCGGATCATTGCGGAAAAAAACGCCGACGCTTTGATTCTTGGCTGTACCGAACTGCCATTGATCATCCAGGAAAATGACTTGGATACGTTAATTTTGGATACGACACAGATCCATATCGATGCGATCGTAAACAGACTGCTCGCCTGATGTATTCGTGGAAAACAATAACCATTGAACTCTTTGGCGGAATAAACCATGATAAAAACCAATCATACGAGGAGTGATGCCATGAAAATCAGCATTGAGAACCATGTAGGCTATTTAGTACAGCAAATTTCCCACCTATTAGAACAACTGTTTAACAAAAATTTAGCCAACGAAGATTTATCGATTTCCCAGGCGCGGGTAATTTACTTGTTATATCAGAATGATGGCATGACGCAGACAGAACTCCAAAAAGATTTACTGATCAAAGCATCTTCCATTACAAAGCTTATTGACGTGTTAGCAGAAAAGGGTTTGGTCAAAAGAGAAATTTACGCAGAAGATGCGAGAATAAAAAAAATATATTTAACAGAAGAAGGTAAGAAAAAAGAAGAACATTTATATGAAATTAGCGAAAATACCGAAGCAAATTTATTAAAAACTTTATCCACCACCGAACGCAAAGAACTGATCCGTATGTTGAAGTCAATCAAGGGCACGCTGAAATAATTCATGATTATTTATTTAGTTGGGAAACTAAATAAATTGTGGTATAATTATTTTAATTATTATATATACTATATGAGGTGAGTTTCTTTGAAGCGTTCACAACAACGGATTTTAGAACCAATCGCAGAGAATAACCGGCTGTGGGCTGCGGTGATATTAGGCTGCTTGGCCGGCCTGGCGCCCCTTTGCACAGATTTATATTTGCCCGCCTTACCACAAATTTCCTCTCGTTTGGGTGCGAGTTCCTCTTCAGTACAGCTTAGTTTGACGGCTACCCTGCTAGGCATCGCTATCGGGCAAGTTTTTATTGGACCCCATAGCGACAGTAATGGACGAAAAAAGCCTTTGGTAATCTCTTTATTGATTTTTATTGTAACATCCTTTCTCTGCTCGATTGCAACCTCCATCGGGGAGTTAATTATTTTTCGGTTTATCCAAGGCCTCGCAGGTTCAGGCGGAGTTGTTTTATCCCGGGCCATTGCCTGTGATCTTTATTCCGGACCAGAACTAACAAAGTTTTTTTCTTTATTGATGTTAATTAATGGGGTCGCGCCCATTTTTTCCCCCGTTATCGGCGGGCAAATCCTTTCGCTGAGTAATTGGCAGGGGATCTTTTTTTCGCTGGGATCTTTCAGTATCCTCTTAACTGCAGCTGTGATTTTCGGCATGAAAGAAAGTTTGCCGGCAGAACGGCGGAGCGCAGGAAGTTTAAAGGCAACGTTTATTACGTTTAAACGCCTCTTTGCCGATAAGAGCTTTGTCGGCTACACTCTCGTACAGGGTTTCATCACCGCAGGCCTATTTGCCTACATTGCCGGTTCTCCGTTTGTCTTGCAAACCGTCTATGGTCTTTCCGCGAAAACATTTAGTTATTGTTTTGCTGTAAACGGGATCGGAATCATGCTGTTTGCCCAATTGACCGGTTATTTCACCGGCCGGTTCAGTGAAAAACAATTGCTTTTATTTGGTTTAAACTTATCATTATTCTGCAGCGTAGCGTTATTGGCGTTGAGCACTATGGAAGTACCGGCAGTTTGCATCTTGGCACCATTGTTCGTTATAGTGTCATGTATTGGAATTACAGCAACATCTAGTTTTTCCTTGGCAATT
Source organism: Bacillota bacterium (assembly GCA_017861495.1). Next base: position 4,983 of record JAGFXW010000076.1, on the reverse strand, counting down.
CAGCGCCAACCGCATGCCGCCGGCAGCGTGTCCGGCTTACTCGGCGTAGTCTCTTTTATCTTCGGAGCCATAGCGTCCCCTCTCGTTGGTTTGGGCGGCGGAACAACTGCCATTCCCATGGCATTGGTAATTACACTCGCCAATTTGTCAGCGTATGCAAGCTATTACAAATTAGCGCGGCTAAAACAAAGCCCTCGAGCAAGGCTCCTCCAATTCCTCTAAATTGCATTTAATTTTCCCCAGTATTGCTTCTGCACATTCTGCTTCCTTATCTGACAATCCCTTGTATACTAAAGAATTCACACTTTCGGAAATTTCTAGGAACGCTGGTTTTAACTTCCAGCCTTCTTCTGTTAGTTTGATGAAAGTACTCCGGTTGTCCTTTCTGCTTTTTTCTTTTATAACATATCCCAAACTTACCAGTTTATCGACTAACACCGTCACCGTTGGCTTTGTCCTGTGGATTTTTTCCGCTAAATCCTTCATCGTAAAAGGATCGCCGGTGAAAAGAAGGGTCAAAATTCCCCCGTGGGAAGGAACAACCCCATGAATTCCACGCAATTCAAGTTCCCTGACAATTAGCTTATGCGCTGTTTCTGTTATTCGGCTCGCTAGAGCAATCATATTATTCTTCATCATAATTTTATTGTAGTTAGACATCTAACATACGTCAAGTATTTACATAAATTTGCTTTTAAAACCTATTGCAAAGTTAAAACAATATTTCGTATAATGAAAAGAAAATACATACTAATGATTATCGATTTTACTATATGAAAGCAAAGAGGGACGGATATGCCAACCGATGCAACAAAAGATTTTCCAAACAACAGTATTGCCAAAGCGATTACTCTCTTGGATTGTTTTTCATACGAAAAACCAAGACTGCGATTGAAAGAGATCAGTGCCATCACCGGCATCAGTCAACCGACCGCCCACCGCATGTTAAATACATTGAAAGAGTTCAATTTGGTTGAACAGCTTGACGGATATTATTTATTGGGCCGCGGCTTTTTAAAATATCAAGGAATAGTGCTCAATTCCATGGAAATTCGCCGGGTTTGTCTGCCTATAATGGAGGACTTATCTAATCGGTTAAAAGTAAATGTTAACCTGGCTGTTCTTGACGGTCAGGAAGTGGTCTATGTTGCCCGGGCTGAGACTTCCTATTGCGTATACGGTTATTTCCACATCGGCATGCGGCGGCCAATCCACTGCACAGCCCTCGGCAAAGTGTTAACCTGCAAATCACCGGAAATAGCACGGGAGGTTTTTAAACGCGGTGTGCGTCAATATACGCTGCATACAATCACGAATGAAACGGATTATCTTGCAGAAATCGCAAAAGCGCGTTTACAAGGTTACGCGGTAGATTTTGAAGAATGGAGCAATGGAATTAATTGTATTGCCGCTCCGATCTACAATATTGCCGGAGAAATTATTGCAGGCATCAGTATTTCGGGACCAACAAGTATTTATTCACAAGAAAAAATTCTGGAATGCATCCCGCAGCTATTCGAATATTCCCATCGTATTTCATCACAAATGGGGTCCGTAGGCGAACGATGAAACTGACGTAACATCTTATCCCCTCTCATCTCTTCTTAATTTCTTTAACTCTTTCTACCACGTTTTTCTATCGGCAACTTCCGATATCCTTTAGCCCCTTTAACACTTCATATCAAAAACAGTGCAGGCCATATTTTGAGCCTGCACTGTTTTTTTGAAATAATATTTTATTACGTGAAGGATTTTTTAAAAATATATAGAATTTTTTTCATATATAAAAATATTATTTCACATAGTGAAATAATATGCTGATTATAAAAATATTAGCTGCGTATTTCCTGATATTTTTATAACGGATATTGATTGTCGCGATCACAGAAAGTCCAGTTTAGTTATCGCATCTTAAAGAAGTGTCATACTGCTTTTAGGGAGGGGATCCATGACAAGCTGTCTATTTATGAATTAGCCTGCCTATTTATAGGCCAATTACTCTACGTAAGACGTCCAAGTGAAAACAAATACTATTGAAGAAAGGGTAAGCGAATTTATTTACAGATAAATTCGCGTGGTGTGGTCTATGGAAAATTTACAAACCAAAATCTCGACAAAAAAAATGACGAATGTCCGCTGGATAATCGTTGCGGTATTATTCTTTATTACGGTAATCAATTATGCTGACCGGGCTACAATTTCCCTTGCCGGACCGGCAATCGCCAAAGAATTAAAAATGACTTCCGTGGATATGGGGTATATTTTCTCCGCTTTTGGTTGGGCCTATGTAGCCTGCCAGTTGCCCGGCGGCTGGCTTCTGGATAAGTTCGGTTCCAAAAAAGTGTATGCTTTCAGCATCTTTTTCTGGTCATTGTTTACGTTGTTCCAAGGTTTCGTCGGCTTTTTAACCGGCATGACCGCAGTCATGACTTTATTTGCTCTGCGGTTCATGGTAGGAGCTGCCGAATCCCCTTCGTTCCCGGCCAATAGCCGGATTGTTGCGGCTTGGTTCCCGGCTAACGAACGTGGTACCGCATCGGCGATTTTCAATTCGGCCCAATATGCCGCTACTGTTTTCTTTGCCCCGCTGATGGGCTGGCTGGTGCATAGTTTCGGCTGGCATTATGTCTTTACTGTTATGGGTGTACTAGGAATGCTGTTCACATTAGTCTGGCAGAAATATATCCATAATCCAAAAGATCATCCCATGATCAATGACGCAGAAATCGAGTATATTGAAAATGGCGGCGCCTTGGTCAATATGGACCAAGGCAAGAAAGACGGCGGCAAACAAGAAGGGCCAAATCTTCATTACATTAAAGAATTGTTGAAAAGCAGGATGATGGTCGGCATTTACATTGCCCAATACTGCATTAACGCCCTCACCTACTTCTTCATTACCTGGTTCCCGGTTTACTTGGTACAAGCCAGAGGAATGACCATCCTCAAAGCCGGTATTATCGCTTCTATCCCGGCAATTTGTGGTTTCGCCGGCGGGGTTCTGGGCGGTATCATCTCCGATTATTTGCTGCGAAGAGGTTTTTCTTTGACTGCAGCTAGAAAAACGCCAATCGTACTGGGCATGTTGTTGTCGATGAGCATGGTTTTCTGCAACTATGTAGACGTGCAATGGATGGTAGTTGGTTTCATGGCATTATCGTTTTTTGGCAAAGGGATCGGCGCCCTGGGCTGGGCGGTAAACTCGGATACGGCGCCGAAACAAATCGCCGGCCTCAGCGGCGGCTTGTTGAATACCTGCGGTAATCTTTCCAGTATCAGCACGCCGATTGCAATCGGCTATATTGTCCACACAACCGGTTCGTTTAACGGCGCATTGGTCTATGTGGGAATACACGCTTTCATTGCTATGATAAGTTATTTGTTTATCGTTGGTGAAATCAAACGGCTTGAGTTAAAAGACTAACTGAATTTTAGGAGGTTTATGACTACATGACTGAACAAATAATCAGCGGCGGCACGCCGGTTATCACGGAAATGCAAGTAATTCCGGTAGCCGGCCACGACAGTATGCTGTTAAACCTTTGCGGCGCACATGGACCTTTTTTCACCCGCAACATTGTGATTTTAAAAGACAATTCCGGAAAGGTCGGAGTTGGCGAGGTTCCGGGCGGAGAAGGGATCCGCCAGACACTGGAAAAAGCACAACCACTGGTAATTGGACAATCAATTGGTTTGTATAATAATATTCTCAATGCAGTCCGACAGCAACTGCTGCAACGGCAAGCCGCAGGGCCGCAATCTACGGTACACAAAGTGACGTCCGCCGCCGAAGCGGCAGTATTAAAACAACCGCATGAAATTAACCTGCGGACCGATAATGTAATTACCGCCATCGAAGCAGCTTTGTTGGATTTGTTGGGTCAATTCCTGGGAGTGCCGGTTGCGGCTTTACTGGGCAATGGACAACAGCGGGATGCGGTACGCATGCTCGGGTACCTATTCTACATCGGCGACCGTAATAAAACGGATTTGCCTTACCATAACGACCCTGGAAACAATGACGGCTGGCTGCGGCTGCGGAACGAAGAAGCGTTAACGCCCGAAGCCGTTGTCCGCCTGGCCGAAGCGGCAAGCGATCGGTATGGTTTTAAAGATTTCAAATTAAAAGGCGGGGTTATGAGCGGCGCTGCAGAAATTGAAGCGGTAACCGCATTGGCGAAACGGTTCCCTGACGCCAGGATAACCCTCGACCCGAACGGCGCATGGTCGTTGGACGAAGCGATCAGCCTATGCCGCAATCAGCAGCACGTTTTGGCCTATGCCGAAGATCCGTGTGGACCGGAAAATGGTTATTCCGGCCGCGAGATCATGGCTGAATTCCGGCGTGCTACCGGCTTACCGACTGCTACCAACATGGTTGCCACAGACTGGCGGCAGTTGGGGCATTCGCTGCAACTCCATTCGGTCGATATCCCATTAGCGGATCCGCATTTTTGGACGATGCAGGGTTCCGTCCGGGTAGCCCAACTGTGCCACGAATTCGGCTTGACTTGGGGCTCGCACTCGAATAATCATTTCGACATTTCTTTGGCGATGTTTACTCACGCAGCCGCTGCTGCTCCCGGCGAAATTACAGCCATTGATACTCACTGGATTTGGCAGGAAGGCCGGGGAAATTTGACAAAAGAGCCTTTCAAAATTGTCGGTGGTTTGGTCGAAGTGCCGAAAAAACCCGGCTTGGGTGTGGAAATCGATATGGATCAAGTCGAAAAAGCGCATCAACTCTACAAAAAAGTGGGCCTCGGCGCGCGCGATGATGCTATGGCCATGCAATATCTGGTCCCTAATTGGAAATACGATCCGAAGCGTCCAAGTTTTGTCTGTTGATCAATTATGCCTGAATATAAGTGAGCCTTAGGTTCAGAGGGGGTTATTGCCCCCGCCGAACCCTTAGAGCGAACTTAAGACTGAGGCTCGAAATCTTTGATTTCGCGAAGCCGAAGTTTCCCTTTAGGGTTTCGA
>JAGFXW010000269.1 GCA_017861495.1 Bacillota bacterium | reverse complement strand
AATATAATAGTTGTGGGGGCGTAGCTCAGTTGGGAGAGCGCTTGATTCGCATTTAAGAGGTCAGGGGTTCGAATCCCCTCGTCTCCACCAGGAAATTCAGGGCTTGCAGAGATGCAGGCCCTTTTTGGTTTGCGTTTCCGTGTGTAAATAATGAACTGCTTTCGAAGGGTGTCCAAAGAGTAGAGTTTACAAATTACTGATCTCGTCGCCGGGAGTTTAATAGTCCGGGATGAGAATTATTCGTTGGAAGCTAGTCTCGGTTTTTTACAAGAAGAAGCAGGTTGGATGGAAAGATTGAATATTTAACATCCCTATGGTATACTTAAAAAGCGCTTTACTAGTCTATTGTCTGCGAATATGGCAAGGTTCAAACAGACAGAGGCTTGGAACTTTTGTTGTGTTGCAAGAAAATTCAAGCTTCGCGGAGCATGCCGTGAGGCTTGCTGTTTTATAAGCCGAGAAAAATGAAAATGCGAGGTGATTGGGTGGAAGATATTATTGCTTTGTTATTAAGTTGGGGTCTTATTGGCTTGGTTGTCGCGTCGTTTACGGAATCGTTTTGCTCACCCATTTTGCCGGATGTTTTGCTGATTCCGTTAGCGTTGGCGCAACCGGAACATGCGATATACTATGGTGTCCTTGCTACGCTGGTTTCCGTATTGGGCGGATTCATAGGGTATGGAATAGGTTATAAAATTGGTCCGGCGGCAGCCCATAAACTTCTGCCTGCCAAGCACGAAGAAAAAATCCGGCATTTTGCTGACCGCAATGCTTCCTGGGCTGTTTTTTTGGCGGCGATGTCGCCGATCCCTTATAAATTTGTCAGCATTAGTGCTGGGGCGCTGAAAATTAATCTCACTGTTTTTGTGCTGGCGTCATCCCTTGGGCGGGCGAAACGGTTTGTATTGGAAGGGATCTTGATTTATTATTACGGACCGGCGGCAGTTCATATTTTTACGCAGCATACGGGCGATGTATTGGTTGTTTCCTCGATTGCTGTTGCAGTTCTTGGCGTAGGGGTTTACATTTTTAAAAGAGCGAAAAAGAAAACTGCCTGCGAACGGATTTAGCCTCTGAAGAGGGGAATGTTGTCCGAATATCTACAGGAAAGAAATGGGAACTTTCTGATAATTATTACTTGTAAAAAAACATTAAAAATGATACGATAATGGAGGCGACTTATGTCACCTCCATTATTCATATTCCGAATATTGGTTATAGGGATTTTATATTGTTTGTTTTTTTAACCACAGCAACAGAAAAGATAGAGGAAGGGATAGAAACTTTGATTACACGACGACAATTTATTAAGGGGTGTGCAAGTTCCTTGTTGGCGGTTAGTGTAGCCGAGTTTTTATGGCAAATGCCAATTGGCTGTGGCACGGCTGATCGACAAATTCCAGTGTTGTTGTATCATCGAGTCGGCAATACGGTGGGGCCGCTTACGGTTACCCCGGAACGGTTTGAACGGGATCTTCGTCAACTCAAAGATGCAGGGTATGAAACCATTTCGTTGCAGCAATTCGATCGGTTCTTGACGGACCGGGATACGGAGATGCCGGCGAAACCCCTATTGATTACTTTTGATGACGGTTATCGGGATAATTATGAAAATGCTTTTCCTCTATTGAGCAAATATGAAATGGGAGCTGCTTTTTTCGTTATCGCCGGCATGCTGGGTGAGCTGGAACGAGTTTCGGTTGCTGATATCCAGGAAATGGCACGTTATGGAATGACGATCGGTTCTCATACGGTTACGCATCGGCCACTGGGGGAATTGTCGGTGGAAGAGATGCGGCAAGAACTAGTGCAGTCGAGGTTTATTTTGGCAGATGCCTTGGGAGCTCCTGTTGATTCCATTGCGTATCCGCGCGGTTCTTACAGCAACGATACACTTACGTTGGCGGATGACTTTTATACAAATGGGTTTACTACAGTAAACGGACAATGTTCAAGAGCATCCAACCCCTACGCTCTGCGGCGAATACCGGTTTTTTCCTACGATCGGGATGCATTGGATTTAATTGCTAAACATAGAGCCGTTTAGCGGAATATGGCTGTTGACAAAGAACATGAATATTGCTATAATACAACATGTGTCGGACACGGAGGGGTGTCCGAGTGGTTTATGGAGCTGGTCTTGAAAACCAGTGATCCCGCAAGGGACCGTGGGTTCGAATCCCACCCCCTCCGCCATCACTTGCTTTTTTGATGGTTAGCGTAAACCACAGTAAATTGCATAGGTTTTTCTTAACGGAGTGGTACTCAAGCGGCTGAAGAGGACGGTTTGCTAAATCGTTAGAGGGAGCAATCCCTGCCAGGGTTCAAATCCCTGCCACTCCGCCATTTATAAAGGAATTCGAGCTTTGGAAAATTTTCCAAAGCTCTTATTTTTTTGCTTGGGTGGTAATTTGTAAAAAAGACGGCGTATTTATTTGGGCTATAAAAAGGACATACGTTGCATTTGACAGAACTATTTCATAACAAGCAAATGTTCAAATTCATAAATTGTAATGTGCTTCATAGTCAAAAAACGGCATCATAAGTAGCAAAAAAAGCAGAAGGTTGCAAGGGGGGGTTATTATGAAAAGGTCTACGTTTATTCGTATTTTGGCTAAAATTAATACGATTTCCAACGATGTAAGCGTTGTAGAAAATTTTAACAAAAAATCTCTTATCACATTTAATGTTCCCATGATCATCGGCGAAACTCCGTTGCAAAAAAAAGCGTTTGAGCGACTTTTGCATTATGCCACGTATTATAAAATTGTGCCTGAAAATGACCAATTGGCGATTACTGTAACCTTTGAATGGGAATGAGCAGGGTTAACGAATGATTCCTGCCGTTCGGCCATGTATAAAGAAGTAAGAACATTGGGGTATTTTTCAAAATTCTTAGATTGTGCGAAAAAAATGCCGTTTCGAAAGACAAAATTTCGAAACGGCATTTTTTTGCAGTTTATTTTATAATCATCATTTCTGTAGCTTTAACTAGAGCGGTTACTTTGTCGCCTACTTTGAGGTCAAGATCGTCAACAGAGTCAATGGTTATAGCAGCTACTAGTTCGGTTCCTTTATAGTCTACTACAACTTTGGCCATAACATTTCCTTTGACGACCGATTTCACTGTGCCTTCCAGTTTATTTCTTCCGCTGATTTTCATACAAAACCTCCTCTGAATTATTTACTTATAGTATACCATGAATGATTTTTTTATAACCATTTAAAATAAACAGGATAAAACAAAATTTAAATTTCGCAAATATAGTAGTTACTTTGATTTTGTTTATTGCGAAAATGAGTTTTGGGCACAAACTACAGGTTGTATTCTTTGAGCTTTCGGTACAAGGTGGATTTGCCCATTTCTAGTAGTTTGGCCGACAATTCGATATTGTTACCGGTCTGT
>JAGFXW010000075.1 GCA_017861495.1 Bacillota bacterium | reverse complement strand
ATAAACCGGACTGCCGCTCATGCCTTGCGCAATCCCGCCAGTCCGGTCAATTACATCGCCATACGTGCGAACTAAAATAAGATCACCTGAAGGACCTTTGTTTTTCATAACACCCAGGACTTCTACCCCAAATTCTTCAATCTGGGTACCGGTAACTACCGTTTTCGCAATTCCCTTCATCCCGACCGCAACCTGATCCACCGGTAAAATTTCCGGTGAAGCCGCTGCAACCAGACCCGGCAGCAGACAAAAAGCCGCAATCAAGGCAACCCGGCGGCAACCAGCCATTATCGACAAAGAAATCACCCTTCCTATTTGTGCGTTGGCTCAATCCTTGCCAAAACATCACCCGTCTTCACCATATCTCCCGGTTTGACCAAAACTTCCACCACTTTGCCGTCTACTGTCGCTCTGGCGGCAGGGGCCGGCCCGGCGATCGTATCAACACAGACCAATACATCCCCTTCATGAACCACTGTTCCCGGTGTAACCAGACATGTCGCCAAAACCTTACCGTTCAACACGCCCCGTTGTTCCACTAATGCGCCGGCAGCCACCGCCCCGGCGATCATTACTACCATCATAGCTACTGTAAGAAGAATTACCTTTCTATTTCGGAACATAATATTACACCTCCCTGTGTAATTTAATTATACATCTTTCTACTTAATTGGCAAGCTTTGTTGGCATAACCAGCAAAGCAGCCCCCAACGCCCGTTCATGCCCGTCCGAAGGAGAATTAACGATGCGGTTATTCAGCACCATTTCGCTGGATCCGCCGCCATCCAGGTTGATCGCCGTTTCGGCGCCCAAGTCTTGCATCAGGAACGCCATTTCCAACAGCGTCAGACCAATACTGTTCTGCTGCCGCCCATCTACCACCACAAATAACATATGGCCGTTTTTCGTGACGCCCAGTGCAGTACGCGGGGCCCGGCCGCCGGCAACGTCAGACCCAAATTCCTCGACTTTGGTCGTGACATAGGGAACTCCGTTTTTTACCAGCATCGGACCGGCTCCCAACGCCGCCGTTGTTTTATCCCAAACCGGCCCCAAGGTTTGCGTCACTTTGACGGTGTCGCCCGCTTTTAACCCCGCCAGACTTTTGGCGGAAAGGCCATGCGCCGATAATACATAGGCGGTAGGAGAAAGCGCAGTGTGTCCGTTTGTCACCGCTGTAATCTTGTCATTTTGTATGACGTACTCCGTTCCACACAAATTCGTTCCCGTATTTTCGCCATAATACGCATTGTATAAAACCAGTTCATCTTCCCCTCGTTCCCGGTTGACGCCATTGATCAAATGGGTCCGCCCATCCGGCATTGTCAGTGTTCCCTGATAGGCCACCTGGTCAATCATCATTTCCCCGCTCGCCAAAAGCCCCACTGCCGTCCGCGCCAGTTCCGGCGTACTGACAATCTGGCCGTTTAGTTTGAGCAAACCGATGATTTCTCCATTGGGGGAAAAATACGAACCGTTTACCGCCGCAACCGCCTGATATCTCTGGGCCATCGGCAGCAAGGTTTCCAATGCGGCAATCTTATCATTGGATAAAACCGGTTTACAAACAAAACCCGCCTGGGGGTCCACATCGAGTACATGGGCCCAAACCGGTCCTTGGGCTTGTCCGCGCTGCCAGGATGTATAGGTTAGCCCCGGCGCAATCGTTTGCTGGACCTTCTTTTCATAGGTTTTAATCACATCAATAAATAAGCGGTTCGGCCCTTTTAAGGCATGCACTGCGTACATCCCCGCCATTTTTAAATTCACGGTGACACGAATCTGGTCCGGCCGGGTAGCCGTAACCGTCACATCCTCCACCAACGGATCATTAAACATCATCTTGTCGGGCGCCCCGGCATTTACGGTATTCGGCATGTCAATCACCAATTGCAGGGGATGGTCAGAACGGAGAGCCGTAAATTCAGGATACGCCGTTGTATCCAGGACGATGCGCACCTTTTCCGCGGTCTGGCTAAACCGTAATTTTTGAATTTTATTATTGTCCGCTCCGGCGGTTGCGACAGTAAATTGCCCCAGCAGCAAACAGCAGACCAAAAAAAGTCCTAAGAAACAACGAATGAATTGCATGGCCTATCTCCTTTCGTCAATACAAAATAATCAGAAAAAAACCAGACCCTGTTGCGGCGCCTGGTTTCAGGCTATGGTCATAAGCCAACTTAGCCTTTGGGAACAGCCTGGTTTGGTTTGAGTACGTTTTTTTCCTGCAGCAATTGCCGGTATATCATATCTGCAAGGCCAATCCCGCCCGCTTCGGCGAGATTTTTCGTCATTTCCGTGTCCAGCATGGAACGCATGGTCTCCTCCTGGTTGGAAGACCCCGTCAAGCTCGATTTTGGCACCGCCGCCCGCATCTGGCTCAGCATCAGGTTCAAAAATACGGCCTCCATGCCCCGGCAGGCCTCGCGCATTTTTTTGTCTTCCTCGGGAGTCAACGTTCTTTGGCCCGCCGTCTTTTCAGCAGTTTCCGCCTTGGCAACCGCTTCCTCCATCCGTGCGGCAAAATCACTGTCTTGGCGGACAGTGGAAGCGCTATTCATTGTGAGTCCCGAAATCGTTGTCCCTACCGCAGAAATTGCCATTTCATTTCCTTCTTCCTTCTCTGCCTGGTTGTGGTTCTTATAGTATCTGCAGGTCAGCGTGCAGTGCCCCGGCCGCTTTCATGGCCTGCAGAATGGCCATTATATCACGCGGCGTAGCGCCAACCGCATTTAACGCCTCTACAACATCGCCGACACTGGCGGACGCCGGCAAAAGAATTAAATTGGCCTTCTGCTCGGTTACATCGACTGTACTTTTATCGGTAACAACCGTCTTGCCGCCGGAAAACGCGCCCGGCTGCGAAACTTCCTTCGCCCCACTGATTCTAATATTGAGACCGCCTTGGGCAACCGCCACTTCGTCAATGGTGACATTCGCGCCCATCACGATGGTACCGGTTTTTTCATTGATCACCACTTTGGCGGCATTATCCGGCGTAACCGGCAATTCTTCGATCGCAGCAATAAAGCCGACCACATCGCGCGCATATTCGGCAGGGATCGAAACAATGACCGATCCTGCGTCCCGCGACTGGGAAACCGGGCCAAACCGGCTATCCACCGCGTCTCTGATCCGGCTGGCAGTCGTGAAATCCGGCTGATTGAGCGCTAATGTAATTGTGGTATTGCCGCTGTCGGCAAACGTAGTCCCTACTTCGCGTTCTACAATCGCCCCATTCGGAACATTTCCGGCGGTAAGAAAATTTTTCTGTTGGCTGGATCCACCGCTTTTGGCCGCAAAACCACCGGTAGAGACAGCACCCTGACCCACGGCGTAGACATTGCCGTTACCAGCCTTTAACGGGGTTTGCAAAAGAGTTCCGCCCTGCAGACTTTTGGCATCCCCCATCGACGAAACCGTGATATCGATGGTATCGCCGGGTTTCACAAATGGCGGCAATTGCGCGGTAACAATCACGGCCGCTGCATTTTTTGACTGCAAAGCGCTGGCGCTGACAACCACGCCAAAGCTTTTCAGCATATTCGCAATCGATTGCATGGTAAACGTACTCTTCGTCGAATCCCCGGTCCCGGCCAAGCCAACAACCAACCCATAACCGACAAGCTGGTTCGAACGCACGCCCTGTACTTTTGCGATATCTTTAATCCGCGCGCTGACTGCGCCCGGGGCCGCCATTGCCGTCCCGATCTGAGCCAGCAACAACAGGACTGTAATTGCCAAAATGTTAAATCTGCGCATAACTCCTCCAAAAACCATCAATCATAATTAACCTTATCAGCACAGCATTCCGTCGATGGCAACCATAAGCGGAGGTCAAGCGACATGAATGAGCCTGGGGTTCGAAGGGCTTCAGCCCGCGCCGAACCGCGCCGAACCTGTAGAGCGAATTTACTTCGAGTCTTACAGCCTGTTAACGAAGTTTTATAGGCTGTTAATGAGATGAGTCGCAGCGTTGGTTCCATCCGTGAATGCAACCATCTTTCCCATTTACTTTATCCTTTATCGATAAAGCGTTCCGTCGATGGCAACCATAAGCGGAGGTCAAGCGACATAAATGAGCCTGGGGTTCGAAGGGCTACAACCCGCGCGAACCCGTAGAGCGAATTTACTTCGAATTCTACAGCCTGTTGACGAAGTCTTACAGGCTGTCAATGAGATGAGTCGGAGCGTTGGTTCCATCGACGGAACGCAACAGTCTCTTAAAACAGAATGTTAAGGATCTGCGTAATGATCCCCTGCCGCTGTTTGCCGGCAATCGGGCCTTTGCCTTCCACACGCATCTGCGCGTTGGCAACATTATACGACATGACAATATTCCCGGCCGAAATATCTTCCGGGCGAACCAAACCGGTAATGGTAATTTTCTGTTCTTCGCCATTCTGTTTAATGCTCTGCGTACCGGTAACCGCCATCAGGCCGTTGGAAAGGACTTCCGTTACCTGGACGGTAATTTTCCCGGTCACCGAGCTGGTATTGGCCAACGAACCGGATGTTTTAAAACTGTCGGATGAAGCGGAACTGGCCGAAGCAATGCCGTGAAAAATTCCAGTTCCGGCATCCATCCCGATGCTGGTGTCCTTCGTATTTTTCGCCGTTCCAGCCCGCGTTGCCGACGAGGATTCGCTAATCACAATCGTCAGAATATCACCAACGGCGTGGGCCTTATGGTCCGCATACAGACTGTTCGCGGACGCAGCATCGTTCCAGAGGGATTCGGCCGAGGCGGCCGACGGCGCCTGTACCGCACCAAACAAACAAATTACAAAGCAAATCAGCAAACAACTTGCCGCTTTACCCGTGATTCGCATAAAAAACACCTACGCTTTCTTCTACGTTCATCCGAAAAATAGGGTTTATGATTTATAGTAAGACGGTGCCAAGACCGTCCCTTCATCCAACACTTGCGCAAGAATGATCTTGCGGGACTGCAAATTCCGTACCCGGATCAACTGGCCGCTCTTTCCGTCCTGAAGGGCTTCGCCCATTGCAGTCACCTCCAGCAAGCCGGTTTTTGCCACAATCGTTACCGTCGCTCCCTGCCGTATCAACAGAGGTTTTTCCAGAATGTTTTTCGCGACCACTGCTCCGGGAGCCAAAGGACGCCTTGCCGCCGAACCTATGACCTCCGCCGGATCGGTTAAATATCCGCCGGACAAATGTCCGACCTCCAGCCGTTCCAGGCGAACCGCGTCGGCAGTGATCAGTTCATGCGCGCCAATATCGCGCGCCGCAACGAGGATGCTGCGAAACGATTGGATATCATAGGCCAGCGTGACCGTCACCGGAGCATGGTCCTGCACCGCGGCCCGGATCACCACTATTGTCGGCGCAGTATAGCGGACGCCTTGCGGCAGTGTGGCGCTTAGTTCCACCTGCCCCGGCGCAACCAGCAAATCAGCCGCTTCATTGACCGGGCAAATGACAATATCGCCGCTGTCGGCAACCGGGCCAAGACGCTGCCGGATTGCCGCCGCTGCAACGGTTGCAAGTTGTTCAGCGGCAACCGGTTGTGATGCTGCGACCATTGTCACGGCAGGCACCGTCTGCCAATCAATCCCGGATAAATCGACGCCGCTCGCGAGCAGACGGTTGGCCAGCATCTGGGATGTCCAAACCAACCGACCGCCCGGCAAGGGAGCCGGTCCAAGCTTCAAATTCCGCAACAACGCAACCCGGTCCGCATCGGCTCCTTGGATATCCGCAAGCTCGCCGAAAAGAATCTGCGGGCCAAAAACCGTAGCCTGGGCATTGATTTGGATGGAAAACTCAGCCGTCAAACCGCTTCTAGCAGTTAATAGCAAAAATACCGCAATCAAAATTATCGTTTGCCAGCGAACTATTCGCTTCATGGCCAATTACCGTTTCAATCCGGCTGCCGTACTCAGCATTTCATCGGCAGTCGTGATGGCTTTTGAATTCAATTCATAGGCCCGTTGGGCAACGATCATATTGACCATTTCCTCGACTACTTCTACGTTCGACATTTCCAGATACCCGCTCGTAAGAGTCCCGGCACCGTCTGATCCTGGATTGCCCGCCGTCGGTGTTCCGGATGCTTCCGTTTCCTGGTACAGGTTGCGGCCGATGCTGTTTAAGCCTGCGGGGTTGACAAAACGAACCAATTGGACCTGCCCAAGTTCCTGGGTTGCTGTCTGGTTCGGAATGGTGGCGCTCACTCTGCCATCCGCGGAAAGGGCAATCGCGGTCGCGTTCTCCGGAATCGTGATGGCCGGTTCAATCGGGTAGCCGTCAGAAGTTACAATCCGGCCCTGTGAATCTTTTTTAAAGGATCCGTCCCGGGTATAAGCAATCGTTCCATCGTCCATTGTTACCTGGAAAAAGCCGTCGCCTTCAATAGCCCAGTCCAATTGATTTCCTGTTTCTTGCAAATTGCCTTCGGTAAACATTTTTTGCGTGGAAACCAGCCGTACTCCATGGCCAATCTGAACGCTGGCCGGCACTTGGGTATCGGACCCGGTCGCCGAGCCGGACTGTCGCATCACCTGGTACATCAAATCCTGAAAATCGTTCCGGTTTTTTTTAAAGCCCGTTGTATTCGCGTTCGCCAAGTTATTGGAAACCACATCAATATTGGCCTGCTGGGCCATCATTCCTGTACCGGCAGTCCACAGAGCTCTCATCATCTTTTATTACCTCCCCGGTATTTCCGTTGTCGGCCGCATCGGTCGGTCAGCAGCCGCCGGGGCCTCCATCATGGTCCAGCCCCTTACACTGTATTATATCGAATCTTTTCTTGCCAAACTTAAATTTTTTCTTAGACTCTTCCAACCTCGTTCACGGCTTTGTCCAACATGCCGTCCTGCGCCTGGACAGCCTTCGAGTTGATTTCATACGACCGATAACCGGAAATTAAATTAACCATTTCGGCAACAATATTCACGTTCGACATTTCCAGCGTCGCCTGCGAAACTTTTCCCATCACAGTTTTTTCCGGCACCGCATCGCCGGCGGCAAACAGGTTCGCCCCTTCTTTTACCAGACGGCTGGGATCGGTAAAATCCGCCAACTGCAGCCGGTCAAGCTCTTCCGGCCCATTGTAAATACGGCCATCCGCAGTGATCGTGATGTTACTGCCGATAACGCCGTTCAAGGAAATAGCGCCAGTCTGCCCTACCACCGGATACCCATCGCTGGTCACCAGTTGATCCGCGGCATTGCGGGTAAAGGAGCCGTTGCGCGTATAGCGCAGCCCGTTCGGCGTCTGTACAGTAAAAAACCCGCGCCCGTCAATGGCCATATCCAACGGATTCCCCGTCGGCCGCAGCGTTCCGGCGGTCTGCTGGGTTAAAACCGCGTCAATCGTCGATCCGGTTCCCAACGTACCGATCGTCGCATTTTGCCCATCGTTCATTCGCTGCAGCAGGAGTCCGGAAAATTCCCGGCTGACGGCAACATCTTTTTTGTACCCGGTCGTCGACGCGTTCGCCAAATTATTCGCCGTCGTATCCGTTCGGATTGTTTCCGCCACCATACCGGAAGCTGCTGTGTAAATTCCCCGTATCATCAGGTATCACCTCCGTACTCATTAGCATTGAAAGCGCAGCGCCGGGAAACTTCCGTCTCCCAGGCCCCGCTTCATCCTACTTCCTTATTTACGGCCATTGCGGTAATTAGCGCACCGCGTGAAAGTTTCGTTTCGTAATGGCCGTGCTGTCTTGCAGTTTTTCCAAAGAATCCAATGCTTTACCGGTGCCAATCGCCACGCAGGACAGCGGATCATCCGCCAGATAGGTGGGAATGCCGGTTTCTGTACTGATCAAACGGTCAAGCCCTTGCAGCATGGATCCGCCTCCGGTCATTACAATCCCATGGTCGACGATATCCGAAGACAATTCCGGCGGTGTCCTCTCCAGCACGGATTTTACGCACTCAACAATCAACGATACCGGCTCGGTCAATGCCTCCAGCGTCTCAGCCGAAGAAATCCGGATCGTCTTCGGCAAACCGGAAACCAAATCCCGGCCCCGCAGTTCCATCGTATCATCACGAGCCCCCGCGTAAGCGGTCCCTACCGTAATTTTAATGTTTTCGGCCGTCCTCTCACCGATCAGCACATTGTGTTCCTTCTTAATATAACGAACCAGGGCTTCGTCAAACTTATCGCCGCCAATCCGCAGGGATTCACTGATAACGATCCCCCCCAGGCTAAGAACGGCAACATCGGTTGTCCCGCCGCCAATATCGACTACCATCGATCCGCACGGCTCGGAAATTTCCAACCCGGCGCCCATCGCCGCCGCCAATGGCTCTTCGATCAGATACGTTTTGCTGGCGCCGGCTTGTATCGTCGCCTCGATAACAGCCCGTTTTTCAACCGTCGTCACGCCAGACGGGATACAAACCATAATCCGGGGCTTGAAAAACAAGCTCTTCTTAACAACTTTTTGAATAAAATAGCGCAGCATATTTTCTGTAATATCGTAATCCGCAATCACGCCTTCCCGCAGCGGGCGGATGGCAACAATGTTTCCCGGCGTACGCCCCAGCATGCGCCGCGCTTCTTCGCCGATTGCCAGTACGCGGTTTGTATCGCGGTCAATCGCGACCACCGAAGGTTCGCGCAGAACAATCCCTTTCCCTTTCACATACACCAAAACATTGGCAGTTCCTAAATCAACACCGATATCGGTAGGCATTCCAAACATAGTGCAGCTCCTTCCCCTAAAACGACCTAAACAGCATTTTTTTTACAAGTCTTCTGTTAATTCGCGATTCTATGGCAAAATCCTTTAAAATCTCATGTTATCCTCTTAACTTTAGTAATTTTTCTTGAAAATCTGCCCCCAACTAGAAAAACAGGCTGTTCAAAAAGGTCCGGCGCCACAGAAAACAACTACGCCGATTGACCTTGCAACAGCCTGTCCATTTAAATTCGCCTCTTCACACAGCCTGTAAAATCCCGCCCGTTAGGTCGGGGATTAACAGGCTGTAGCTCGAAATAAATTCGACTAAACTTCAGATGGAAATACCAATGTCTTTTGGTATTTGTGCCGTAAGCATGAAACTCCATCTGAAGTAAGTCTTCATTTACGATCCGGC
>JAGFXW010000268.1 GCA_017861495.1 Bacillota bacterium | reverse complement strand
TACCCTGCCGGTCAGGACAATTATTTATTTATCCTTATTTTACCCTTAGTTCTCATCACCGTCAATTTATTTTACAAGTTTTCACGTATTCTTCTAACATAATTCCAAGAAAGCAGGTGTATGATTGGTCCGTAGGTTTGATTTTCCTTGCAGCTTACACCACCCCCTTTTTTGTAATCGAAAGAACCAGCCTACAGACAAATAACAATCAAGTTGAAAGAGAACGAGGAGAGTATTACCATGAACAAACTACTACAAAAACTGGCAGTTTTTACAGTCGCCGGACTATTGCTGTTCGGAACAAACAGCTCCATCTTCGCAGCGGCTCCGCGGCCCGATGACCAACAGCAGCAACAACAGCAAAAACGACCGGCTAACACGCAACGGCAAGATGTAAATAACGATAACAGCCACCATCAAAATCAAAATAACGGCAATGACCAACGCCAATATAAAAACGAAGGCCCACAGCAACAGGGTTCGGACAAGGACCGCAGAATGCAGGAAGAAAATGAACGTCATGAGCAGGAAATGCAACGCCGCGATAACGAAAACGAATGGGAATGGCAAGAACGGCAACGCCAGGAAAATGAACGTCACGACCAGGAAATGAGCGTCATTATGGGTTTGGTTGCCGCTGTCATTGAAAACGCCATGGATGATTAACATTTCCAAATTAAAATCATTGTGATTTCATTTTGCTGATCTTTCTTTTACAAACACAGAAAAAGCAGTTATTTGTTTTCGGAACAAATAGCTGCTTTTTCTCATTACACAGGGGCTGGGTTTGAACAACCAGGCAAAAACGGGCCTCCGCTTACCTGTCCTTTATGCGCCGCGCTTCTCTGCATAATTGCTTGCCATCAAAACGCCGATCGCAATGGAATTTAGTTTTGCGATATCCGAATCGGCTCTGGAGGTCAGCACGATTGGTGCTTTTGCACCAACAACAATGCCGGCGATCTTCCCGCGGGCAAAGAAAACAATCGACTTGTACAGCATATTACCTGCTTCAATAAACGGCATCAGCAAGATATCCGCGTGGCCGGCTACAGGATCAGAAATTCCTTTATGTTTGGCAGCCTCCGCAGACACTGCATTATCCAGCGCAAAAGGACCTGCCACGATACAGCCTGTTAATTCGCCGCTTTCGTTCATTTTCACAAGTTCCGCAGCGTCCAGCGTAGCCTGCATCTTCGGGTTCACTTTCTCTACGGCACAGACACAAGCGACCTTGGGACAATCATTTCCCAATGCGTTCGCGACCTGTATCCCATTTTCCACAATTTGTTTTTTTGTGGCTGCATCCGGAGCAATGTTCATTGCCGCATCGGTAATATAGAACAAGCGGTCATAGCCATCAACATCCGCTACGGCAACATGGGACAGGACATTGTCAGTCCGCAGGCCAATTTCTTTATCCAACACAGCCTTTAAGATAATCGCCGTATCGATGATCCCTTTCATCAATACTTGCGCTTTGCCGCTGGAAACAAGCAGTACTGCAGTTCTACAAGCTTCCACTTTGTCGGTTTGGTTGACAATCGTAAAGCCATCCAAACTGATCTGGTTGTCTTGGGCGATTTTCCGGATTTCCGCCTCATCGCCAACCAAAATCGCGGTGGCGATGCCTAAATCATTGGCATTTTTCACCGCCAGTAAAACATCCAGGTCTTGCGCAACAGCAACGGCTATGGTTTTCGGTCCTTTTTCCTGTGCGCATTTTACAATTTCTTCGAAGTTCGTAATCATCCTATTGCCTCCATTCAGCTTTCCATGCTTCCCCATTTGACAAAAGTATGAAAAATCCTGCTACTTGTTAATCCAGAAATATAAGTTTCCACCCGCCAGAACTCCAAAACCCCAATACTACTCTATTCTCCGTTTTTCTTTCTGTATGATATAATAAATTACAAAACCGAACCAAATTTGATTTTTACGTCGTACAAATCGCCATTGCTTCTCAGACGCATTGTCATCGCGCTGCGCAGTCGAGGTTTTGTGGAAAAATAAACCAATTGTTGAAAGGACGATACAATGTTACACCCATTTTCACGTACAGAAATGTTGATCGGGCCTGAGGCCCTGGAGAAACTCAAGCACAGCAAGGTGGCTGTGTTCGGGATCGGCGGTGTCGGCTCGTTCACAGTGGAAGGATTAGTCCGCGCCGGTGTCGGCAAATTCGTGCTGATCGACGATGACTGCATCTGCCTGACCAATCTTAACCGGCAATTGCATGCTACGCAAAAAACCATTGGCAGGCCCAAAGTAGATGTCATGAAAGAGCGCATTTTAGAAATCAACCCCAAAGCCGAAGTGACCACCTTTCAACAGTTCTATATGCCGGAAACGGCGCAAGGCCTGATCGCCGATGATTATGACTATATTGTGGATGCTGTCGATACGGTAACGGCAAAAATCGACTTGATACTACAGGCAAAAATCCGCAACATTCCCGTCATCAGTTGTATGGGTGCCGGAAACAAAGTAGACCCGACCAAATTCGAAGTGTCTGACATATCCAAAACCTCCGTCTGTCCATTGGCAAAGGTAATGCGCAAAGAACTGCGAACGCGCGGGATTACCTCCTTGAAAGTAGTTTATTCCAGGGAAACGCCCGTAAAACCGCAGGAATCGGAAGAAGCAAGCTGCGCTACCCACTGCGTTTGCCCGACCGGAACGACTCGCAAATGCACGGTTCGCAACCAAATTCCCGGCAGTATTTCCTTTGTTCCGTCCGTTGCCGGACTCATTATTGCCGGCGAAGTCATCAAAGACCTCATTCAGCATCCAATGGGTTGACTCCTCCGTCCTATTCCTTTACAATAGATGAGGAATAGAATACTTCCTAAAGGGGAGTAGCTCAGAGAACAGAGTCAACATACTGATGGAATTCCCATCTGGCTCTGTTGTTGGCCTAGTGTCAATTAGCGAGACCTTTAGTATGGCTTTTGCCGTACTAAAGGTCTTTTTTTCAGGCCAAATGAATTAGGAGGATGATGTATGACCGCGTTTTTAACTTCTTTATTGTTCGTAGTACTAGCAGAAATGGGTGACAAAACACAATTATTGGCCATGGCCTTTGCCATGAAATACCGCTGGCAAACGGTTATGTGGGGAGTTCTGGCCGCTACGCTCCTAAATCATCTTTTTGCAGTGGTCGTCGGCACATATATCACCCACTTCGTGCCGATGCATTATGTTCAAATCGCTGCCGCCGCTTCCTTCATCCTGTTCGGACTTTGGACCATTCGCGGCGACAAACTGGATGGCGAAGAGAAGCGCAATCGATACAGCCCTTTCTGGACGGTTGCAATCGCGTTCTTCTTTGCCGAAATGGGCGACAAAACCCAATTCGCAACGATCGCATTGGCAGCGCAATTCAATGAGATCGTCCCGGTATGGATGGGAACGACCTCCGGAATG
>JAGFXW010000002.1 GCA_017861495.1 Bacillota bacterium | reverse complement strand
CATCAGAAATTCCTCCTAAATATGTACTACAGACCACACCTGGCCACAAACATGAGTATATCACCGCTGGTTTTTACTGTCAACCTACAATATCTTTGACAAGAACGACTTGGTCCGCTCTTCTTTCGCATGATAAAAGACGTCATTGGGCGTTCCTTCCTCAACAATCCGGCCTTCATCGATAAAAATAACCCGGCTGCCGACCTCGCGGGCAAAGCCCATTTCGTGGGTCACAACCACCATGGTCATGCCATCTTTTACAAGGGTTTTCATGACATCCAGCACTTCTTTGACCATCTCCGGATCCAAAGCCGAAGTTGGTTCGTCAAACAACATGACCCGCGGCCGCATCGCCAAGGCCCTGGCAATCGCCACACGTTGCTGCTGTCCGCCGGACAACTGCTCCGGATACGCGTTCGCCTTATCCGCCAACCCCACCTTCTCCAATAAATCCAGGGCTATTTTCTGGGCTTCCGGTTTGGGCATTTTCCGCACTTTGACCGGCGCCAATTCAATATTCTCCAACACCGTCATATGGGGAAACAAGTTAAAGCGCTGAAACACCATGCCGACTTCCGCCCGCACAGTATTGATCACGCGCTCCTGGCGGCTCAGTGTAATCCCATCAACCACAATTTCGCCCTCGCTCGGCTCCTCCAGATAGTTGATACAGCGCAAAATCGTGCTTTTACCGGATCCGCTCGGCCCGATGATAACGACCACTTCGCCTTCCTCAACCTGCAAATCGACCCCGCGGAGGACATGTAAACTGCCAAATTTTTTATGCAAATTCTTAATGCTTATCATCAATTTTGTACCTCCGCTCCAAATAATCCACCAAGCGGGAAATCGTCAACGTCATAATCAGGTATAAAAAAGCCACCGTCATCCATATCTCAAACGAACCGTACGTCCGGGCGATAATCAACTGGCCGCGCCGGGTCAATTCTTCGAAACCGATCACCGATACCAGGGAAGAATCCTTCAACATGGCAATAAACTCGTTGCCGAGCGGCGGAATAATCCGTTTAAACGCCTGCGGCAAAATGATATAGCGCATCGTCTGCGGCCAGGACATGCCCAAAGAACGTCCGGCTTCCATCTGCCCTTTGTCAATCGACTGGATCCCGGCCCGAAAAATTTCCGCAATATACGCGCCGCTATTGATACTGCAGGCCGTCACCGCGGCTACGAACGGGTCAATGCGCTGTCCGGTCAGCACCGGCAAGGCAAAGTACATTAAAAAAATCTGGACCAACAGCGGCGTCCCACGGATAAAATCGACATACACCGTAGCTACCAGCTTGACAGCCCAAATTTTCGACAAGCGCGCCATGCCCATAAACATCCCGATAAATAAACCAAAGCCCACGCTCAACAGCGTGATCTGGAGCGTGACTCCCGCCCCCAATAACAACAGGGGAATTGAGTTAACAATTAAATCAAGATCAAAATTCATTCCTCTCACCCTATCAAACCGATTTCCTTCGCCTGTAAATACAGTAAAATTATATGCGTGTATGCATACCCTGTCAACAAAAAATAATAGGGCGCAAAATCGTCTGCGCTCCGACGGGACAGGGGGACTAGGAAACCGGTCCCCACGGTCCCTTGCGTGGCATAAGCCTCATCGGGCCTATCAGCTTACCCTTTTTGAACATCCTTTGATTTGATTTTGATTATACAATCGGCAAAAGCATCGGTACTCCATAAATAGTTCAGGTGGAGTTGTTTAACTCCACCTGAAGCGCCTGTTCTTTATTGCGGCGGCTTTTTGCCAAACCATTTCACGTAAATTTTCTCGTACTCGCCGTTTTTCTTCAGCTCATCCAACGCTTTGTTGATTTTTTCGCCCAATTCGGCGTTTTTCTTGGAAGTCGCGATCCCGTATTCTTCCGAATTCAGCGGTTCGCCAACAATCTTGGCCCCTTTGCCGCTTGCTTGGGTAAGGTAATATTCGTTAACCGGCAGATCGTTTACTACCGCATCCACACCGCCGTTTTTCAACTCCAGGAACGCTTCTGGAGCGGTGTTGAATTCACGGACTTTCGCATCCTTTACCTTCTTGGCTTCATCAGCGCCGGTAGTGCCGATTTGTACGCCGATATTCTTGCCGTCCAGATCTTTAAAGCTCTTCACCGCTTCGTTATCCGCCCGAACCACAACCGATAAGCCGGATTTATAATACGGTTTGGTGAAATTCACTTTCTTTGCCCGTTCTTCCTTGATGGTCATTGACGAAATCGCAACATCGATATTACCGGCTTCCAGCGCCGGGATTAAACCATCAAAGCCCATGCTTTGAATTTGCACTTCATAGCCCATTTGCTTGCCGATCGCCCGGATTAAATCCATATCGAAGCCAACATACTCTTTTGATTTCTCATCCTGGAATTCAAACGGCGCAAACGCAGTATCCGATCCTACCTTCAGCACCTTTGGCTTCTCCGCCGCTTTTTGCCCGCCGCAGCCAACCATTGCCAGCGACAAAGCGAACACGCACAAAACAACTACCGCAATCAGTTTTTTCGACATTCCACAACCCCCTACTATTAATATTCAACATCCATAATTATACAAATAACACAAAGAAAAAGCAATCATTTTGTGAAAATTTACCTTATAAAAAACATAAAGCCCGGAACGTATTCCGGGCCAAAACTATCTTAATAAATAACTATTATTGCTCTCTTTTCTTCGCAAAACATTCCCGGCAATAAATCGGACGATCATTGCGTGGTTTGAATGGGACTAATGTAGTTACACCGCACTCAGCGCATACCGCCTCATACATCTCCCGCGCTCCTGTGCCGCCGTTCCGTTCCCGTTTCCGGGCATCCCGGCACTCACGGCAGCGAGCGGGTTCATTTTCAAAACCTTTTTCGGCGTAAAACTCCTGCTCACCTACTGTAAATACAAAATCCTGCCCACAGTCTTTACATTTGAGAGTTTTGTCCTGAAAAGCCATTAATGAAATCCCTCATCTCTTCTCGAAAATTAAAAACCCATGCTTAGCCGACCTGGTCTTTGCCCCCACACTCGCCTACTGGAAGGTTCGCTACCAGAAACTTAATTCCCCTCACTACTACTCCTCTCGGTGTCGTAACAGACAAAGCATGCTCTGCTGCCCGCACCGGCAGGACTTACCCCTAAGCCGCACCATGCTCAAAGCTCCATTTAGAGCCTCTTACGTGGATCGTTTCGCCTGCGACTGGCATCGATTTTCAACCACAGACCTAAGCAAAATGGTTCTTACAATAAATTATAGGTTTCTGCAGCAGAAAATGCAAGTAAAATCAAAAAATTCTTTCTAAAAATTCCAGTTGCAGGAAGTTTTATTGCGGAAATATCCGAATATTAGTACAATAATACCATAAGACCACAACGAAGACTTGATCAAAAAAGTCTTCGTTAATTTGGGTCTGTTAAGGCGGCATACTATATGTTGACAAAAAACCGTAGTATCCTGATAGGAATAATCGTATTGCTATCCATACTCGGCTTTTCCCTGTGCCCTGCTCTTTGCCCGGCCTTGCAGGCCCAACCGCAGCCGAATATCATTATTCTCAACTCGTACGCCAAAGATATGCAATGGACCAACGAACAAATCCGGGGCCTCATGAAAGTCTTTATCGAATCCAGCCAACAGGCCGTCTTCCACGTGGAATATTTGGATGGAAAACATAGCCCCGAACCGCAAAACCCCCAACTGCTGCGCCAACTGTATACCCTCCGCTACACAGAAAAAAAAACCGACCTGTTGATTACTACCGATGAAGACGCTCTGGACTTTGCCTTGAAATACCGGGCCGAGATCTTTTCCAACGCTCCCATTGTCTTTTCCGGCGTGTCGCCGGAAACAGCCGCGACTTTGCTGCGCGGACAAGGCAACGTGACCGGCATTTACGAAAAACCGGATGTGGAAGGAACCCTCCGTCTCATGGAAACGTTCAATCCTTCCCTCGAAACCATTTATTTGATCTATGAAAATACGGAACGCGGACTGGAAGCCAATAAACCGCTCACTGAAGCAATCCAAAAAGCAAACTCCAGGCTTGCGGTTGTTCACCTGAACACACTTCCTTACCAGGCCATCGTCGAAACACTGCAGACCGCTTCGGCCAACAGCGCGGTTCTTGTTGCCGCGTATTCCCGTGATGCGGCCAACGTCAGCATGGACGCCCGCCAATTCATCGATGCATTCAGCGCTGCCAGCCGGGCACCGGTTTACATTCTCTATGACACACAACTGAGCGCCAACTCTGTCGGCGGCTGCCTGCTGTCACCCTATCTCCAAGGGCAGGAGGCAGCCCACATCGGCCTGCGGATACTGCACGGAGATCCGGCAACAGACATTCCGCCCATCACCATTCAGGATAGCGCAACCACGGTGGATTATACTCAATTACTGCGGTATAACCTGCCGCCCGATAAGATCCCTGCCGGCAGCACCGTTTTGAACAAACCGCCGCCTCCCGTATCCGTCTATGAAGAATACAAAAAAATCATCTGGACAGCTGGCGCTTTGGGCCTGCTTCCGATATTGTATATCGCCATTTTGATCTCCAATGTCCGCAAGCGCAAGCGAGCCGAAATTAATTTAAAAAAAAGCAACCAGGAACTTTCCGTTCTCTACCAACAAGTCGTCGCCTCAAAGAATAACCTTCGGCAACAATACGAACAGCAGGTAGTTTTACAGACAGCCCTGCATAAAAGCGAAGAACGTTACAAACTGTCGGTAGAAGGCGCCAATGACGGGTTGTGGGATTGGGACATCCAAAACAGAGAAGTGTATTTTTCCGACCATTGCTGTTCAATGATCGGGTTGCAAAAAAACATCTGGAACAGCGCCGATCCTGAATTGTTGAGCTATTTACAAAAAATCTCATCCCGCAAAAACCTGCACCGCTCCATGGCTGCGTTAAAACGCCATTTGGCCGGCAAGACCGACTTTTTTGTCAGCGAACAGAATATCCATACCCCAGATGGTGAAAAATGGGTTCTACTGCGCGGAAAAGCCCTTAAGGATGCCGATGGACAACCCATCCGCATGGCCGGTTCCATCGGCGATATTACCGAACGCAAAAAATTCGAAATGGAAATCAGCTATTTGGCGTATCATGATTCCTTGACGCGCCTGGCCAACCGCATAGCGCTCTATGAAAAACTTGACAAAACCATCAAATTATCCTCGACCATGAACCATACCGGCGCCGTCTTGTTCATCGATATCGACAACTTTAAATTCATCAATGATACCTACAGTCATTCCTACGGCGACAGGCTGCTCAGCAACCTGTCGAGAGCATTCGAAAATATCGCCAAAGGGGTCGGCATCGTAGCCCGCATGGGCGGCGATGAATTTGTAATGCTGTTGGAAAACGTAGCCGGCAAAGAAGAAGCGGAGCTCTACGCCCAAAAAGTAATCGACCTGTTTGACAAACCGCTGAAAGTAAAAGATAAGAGCTTCCAGGTTACGGTCAGCATCGGAATTACCTTATACCCGGCCGACGGAAAAACAGCCGGCGAATTATTGACAAATGCCGACCTGGCCATGTACCGGGCGAAACGCCAGGGAAAAAACCGCTACCTGTTCTTCGATCAATCCATTGCCGCGGCACTGCGCGAAAAGGTAACCATGGGCCGGAACCTCCGCAACGCCCTCGCCAATGACGAAATTTGTCTGTGGTACCAACCCCAAATCCACCTTCCCACACGAAAAACTTCCGGTCTGGAAGCCCTCGTGCGCTGGCAAAGCAAGGACCACGGCCTGGTGGTCCCCCTGAATTTTATCGATTTGGCGGAAGATACGGGGCTGATTGTCCCCATCGGCCTGTACGTGATAAAAAGCGCTTGCCAATTCATCACCGAACTGCATAACGAAGGCTATCGCGGCCTGAATGTAACCATCAATATTTCCGTCCTGCAGCTGCGGCAGGAAGATTTCGTTCCGTCCGTCGCTGCCATCCTGAAGGAAACGGGAGTAGCCGCGCACTGTGTAGGCTTTGAAATCACAGAAAGCGTTTTGATGGAAAACATCGAACTGTATCACAGAAAACTCTTGCAGTTGAAAGAGATGGGCATCACAATCCATCTGGATGATTTCGGCACCGGCTATTCCTCGCTGCGTTATCTGAACTCACTGCCGATCGATGTCATCAAAATCGACAAATCGTTCGTTGACGGGCTACTCAGCGACAAAGGACAACGAGAATTGACCCAGGTCATTATCAATCTGGCCCACCAGTTGGATATGACCACGACAGCCGAAGGAGTGGAAACACCAGCCCAGTTGGAACGGCTGGCCGAATACTGCTGCGACAAGGTCCAAGGCAACTTCTTCAGCAAAGCGGTACCGGAAAACCAGGTCCGGGCATTACTCGAAGAAAATTGAAAATCATTAGAAAACCCGGCTTGCGCCGAGCTTTCATAGCGACGGTGGAAGCCGCTGGTTGCGCTTATGCACACCAGATAGAGAAGGATCCGGGGAAAACGCTTCATTTTTCCCCGGATCCCCTTTTTTATACGCTTCATACGCTAATATTTTTCATCCAGCCAATATTAGGTCCGCTGCGAAACGCTTCGTAAGCGCCGGAAACTGTTTGCTGCTGCTGCATCTTGTTGCGAAGCAGCTGCAGCGCAGCAGCAATCTGCTGTTCCTGAGCCATAATCGACGTCAGCAGCGCCCGCCCGTCAGGCGATCCGCGGTATGTCTTATCCCCTGAGGCCGAAATCATTTCCTGCAATTTTTCCCGTTGCTCCAAGAGTGTGTTCACCAGGGAGAAATCCCGTTTGGTGACAAATTTAATCATTTCCCGCGTTAAAAACGCATATTCCTGCCACAATTGTTCCGTCGTCATCTTATCTTCCCACTGCTTGTGCAGGACGCAATTGCTTTATCGCCTGAAACCATGCATCACGCAGTTCAGTCAAAAGCCCTTTTGCCTCCACCAGCATTTCCTTATCCTTTTTCAAATTGGCTTGGATCAGCCGGTACTCTATATACTCATACAGTTGAAACCAGCCCTGTGAAAGTTCATACTGCATATCCAGCGTGCACATAAACTCTTTCACGATATCCTGCGCCCGCATATTCTGATTATGTGACTTCTGCAAATCACCGGCATCCAAAGCCAGTATGCTTTCGCTGACGAAGCGAATGGCTCCGTTGTATAACATCAGCGTCAATTCTTCAGGCGGTGCAGTCATAATCTGTTGTTGCTTGTATGCATTTGCTGATGCATTGGCGTTCATGGTCGTTCCTCCTCACCAAATATACCCATTATTTCCCCTTATGAACTCGTTCCAAACTGCTGCGCCAGCCAGGAACTTTGGGATGACAGCTTTTGCAGGGCCGTATCCATCGCCGTAAACTGAGCATAATAGCGGTCTTCAATATCCTGCATACGTTCATTCAAATTGGACATGTCCGTAGTATAAGTCCTGACCTGCTTTGCCAGATTGCTTTTTGTATCGCCGCTGATCGAAGCCGTGATGCCGGCCTGATCAACAATCTTATCCATGCCTGTTTTTAGTGTATTGTAAAGGCGGACGGAAATCCCCTGCTGGCTGCTGGTCATTCCTGAAGCACCGAAAATTTTGTTCACCGCATCAGAATCGGCTGCCAGTGCAGTCCGCAATTTCGTTTCATCCAGATACAGCTTGCCATTTTCCGAATAAGAGCCGGTCGTAATCCCAATCGATGACGCCGTAGCATAGCTGCCCGTGATGCCCGAAACCGGCGTGGAAATATTGCTGCGGACGCCATCAATCAAATTCTGCAGGATCGAGTCGTGCCGCAATAGCCCGCTTTTCGATTTTGCCGTCCAAGCCGTAATATCGCTTTCTTTCATCTCGGATTTCTGGTCATCCGTCAATGGCGCATAGTCGGAATACCGGTCTTCCGACAATTCTCCGTTCACCGCGGCCAGCATCGCATTATAGGAGGTAATAAAGTTCTTCACGTTCTCGACTGTTTTGTCAATATCCGCCGACGCTGAGATCTTAACCGGATTCGCAGACGATCCGCCCACCGCCTTCAGGGAATAGTTGACGCCGGAAATCGTAAAGCTATTGGTAGACTGCGTAAGAGCAATCCCGTCCAGTTGAAACGCCGCATCCTGTCCCGTATCCGCAGCAGTATTAATTTTCAGGTTATCAGCCAGAAAACTGAGTCCGGCAGCATCGCTGCCTGTAAAGTCAATACCGGATTGCGCCCCGGTACTATTTGTCGACAAAAAAAACCGGTCCAACGTCGTATCATAGCTTGCCGTTACATTGACGCCGGCTTTGTTGATATTGCTCACCAGCTCATAGATGCTTTTGCTGCTGTCCACCGTAATCGTTTTTGTGGTATCGCCGTTTTTGATGCTGATGTTAAATGCGCCGCTGATTCCAAACTGGTTTGCCAGCGTATCTTTGGAATTCCCTTCCGCCGTAATCGCATCACTGCTGATTTTTTTCACGCCGTCAGCCAACGCCGTCACTACCAGATCATGGTTAATCGTCACCGCATCGGCATTGGCCGTTACCGTCGCCACCGTTTCATTGCTGGAAGCTGCGGTCTTCGGCGCCAACGTAGCCTGCAGCTTGTTGGTAAAAACCGTATCACGAAACTCGCTGATTGTATTATACATCGTGTTGTAATCGGCTTTTTTCCATTCCAGAAGCGTTTTTTTCTGACCCATTTGATCATACTTTGCCCTGCGGGCCTTCATCAAACTCTTGACTGCCTCGTCAATATCCATCCCAGAGGCCCCCAGGTTGGAAATCCTTGTCGCCATGCCATTTCCTCCTTGACCGTAAACAGACGTCCCTGCCTGTTTCTCTTGACAGGATCATCAAACTTTTTTGTCCAGCAATCCGCCAATATACTTGCTGATCGCCGCCATCGTATCCAACAGTTGATGCGGCGGAAACTCCTTCAATACCTTATCATTTTCCTTGTCGACCACCTGGACAACCAATCGGCCCGTTCCCTCATGCAGTGAAAACTGGATATCCGTATTCAGCGACTCCATGAACTTCGTCATTTCGTCCGTCATATTTTCCATATCTTCACGGCTCAATGCGTTCTTATCATCCTGCTTACCTTGTACTGCGTCCGTGCCGTTCTTCGTTTCCAGTGAACGGTCTTTTGCTGTCGTGCCGGCAGCACCGTCGGCCACAGCCGGCGAACGCACCGCCGTCAATGCACTCATATCATTCGAGACTACCGGGGTTATGTCCATATTCATCACCTCATACCACAAAGTAATGCTCTCTTGATTATACTATCGAACGATTTGGCAATTTCCATTAGCCCCCCGAAAAAATATTTTTGGGACAAGGGAACAGGTTCTTTGTCCCCACTCAAAAAAGGGTTTTGGCAATGGCAACGGGAAAATTCAAATAAAGAAATTTTTTTGATAACCCAAGGAGGTTCACTCCGTGCGAAAAAAACCGATCAAAATGGCAAAAAAAGCGGGCTTGCCGCCGGGCTCCCTGCTCCATATCGGCGATCAATACAACGGAGCAGCCCAGGCACAAGCGCTGATGAAATCATGTAACTGTTGACGGTCATCTCCACCATCTTCGTCCCCGCGACCTTTCTGGTCGACGTGTACGGCATGAACTTCGACAACATGCCGAAGTTAAGAAAGGAATGGGGATATTTTGTCCTATGGGGCATCATGCTGTCCATCGCCTTAGGAATGCTGCGTTTTTTCCGCAAACACAACTTTGGAACAATTGAAAAATTGCAATGTGGCGATAAACCCCTTAGAGAGAAAAAGAGGCGGAAGCTTGCGCTTCCGCCTCTTTACATTGCAATTTTTCAATTGTTCCAATTACCGGAGCAACTGGAGAACGCCTTGCGGTTGTTGGTTGGCTTGCGCCAGCATTGCAGTAGCAGCCTGATTGAGGATATTGTTCTTTTGGAACTCCATCATTTCTTTGGCCATATCTACGTCGCGAACGCGGGATTCAGCAGCCGTCAGATTTTCTGAGGAAGTTCCGAGGTTGGAAATCGTGTGCTCCAGACGGTTTTGCATTGCGCCCAGTTTGGCACGTTCGGTAGATACGGTTTTGATTGCATTATCGATTGTAGTAATTGCATTATTAGCACTCGCTTGGTCACTCACGTTGATGCCTTTTTGAGTGACAGCGTCAGCCGATACACTTCCATCAGCGCCAGTAACAGCAGCGGTCGAAGCCGTAACGGTTTGGGTGATTTGGTCGCCTTCGTAAGTTCCAGGCGTTGCAATTGCAGCATATGCAGTATCAAAGGTAAAGTTTGCAGTCAAGGTTTTACCAGTTGCTGCATCCCCAAGCACTACGCTTGATTGATTATTATATACAGTTTGCGTAGTTCCGTAAGCAGTGCCACCGCCATTATCAGCCGACGTCAATTTGAAGCTCAAAGATTTCGGCGTCATGGTAAAAGAATATGTATCATTTGCCGCATTGTCTGCATCAGTCGCTATCGCCAAGGTCATCCCGTCGGATAATGTTACTGTGCCAGCTGCAACAGCAGCGCTATTGAAAGTCGAACCACCGTCAGTAGAATATGAAGCTGCAGTTACAGCACCCGATCCATCTACAGCCCCAATCTTAACGATAAAGGTCTTGCTTGTCGATCCAGTGTACCCCGTGCTAGCAGATATAGTACCAGCACCGCCTGAAGCATTACTGGCAGTTGCGGCCACACCACCACCCGTGGCAGCCGTACTAGTTACACTTGCGTATAAGCCGTTCAAGCTCTCAGACGACGTGCTGATGCTTGTTAAACCAGTGTCAGTACCCGAAAAAGTAGTGCTTACAAGACTGCCAGCAACGCCTAAGCTTTGCGCATCCATAGCGCTTACTGAAAGGCTCATATTCTGATCGGCGTTTGCACCGACATGGAATGTGGTTGACAAACCGCCTGCCAACAGGTTCTTGGTGTTAAATTCAGTCGTATTGGAAATACGGGTAATTTCTTTGGCCAATTGATCCACTTCAGATTGGATCTTCGTGCGGTCATCAGCAGTATTCGTATCAGTCGCCGATTGAACAGCTAATTCACGCATCCGTTGAAGAATGCTGTGAGTTTCGTTCAATGCACCTTCACCAGTTTGGATCAAGGAAATACCGTTTTGTGCATTGCTGGAAGCCTGATCCAAGCCGCGGACCTGAGCACGCATTTTTTCACTGATTGCCAAACCAGCAGCATCGTCGCCAGCACGGTTGATGCGAAGGCCAGACGAAAGCTTTTCAAGAGACTTAGCTGACGCACTGTTGGCTTGAGATAATTTACTGTAGGTATTAAGGGCTGCCATATTGTGGTTAATTCTCATAAAAAATTCCTCCTTGAATTTTGCACGGGCGTCCTTGCCCATTTTTATTTGTCTCAGCGCCAGCCATTTCGTCGGCCGCCGTTACGGCTTTTGCTGTTTGACAACTTCACTAACTATATCGCACTAAATTAAAAAACACTTAAGTGCTTTTTAATAAAATTCCAATATTTATTTGAAATTTATTTTTCCTTGGCCTCTTCCTTCTGCACGCTTGCGACCAAACCTTCCAGCCCAGTCAAGTCGGCAGGCATGGCTGCCTGTTGGTTTTCGGCAATGATAGCATCGTACAGTTCGGCCCGGTAAATTTTCACCTTGCGCGGAGCATCGATCGACAAGCGGACATTGTCGCCCTTGATGTCGACCACCGTCACTACGATATCATCCCCGATCATGAGCTTTTCCCCGATTCTGCGAGTCAGCGCCAGCATGGCTATCTGCCTCCTTCAGAGGTCTTTTTGCCCGGAAGTCCGTCAGGGAAAAGCCGGTATCGGGTCGTATAATCCGTTTTCTCCAACACAATCTGCTTCCCTTTGCGGTCCCGCGCATTAATCAGCACCGGCGCCACCAGGTTGGCCGTCATGTTTTCCAACCCGCCTTTTACGGTAGTAATATTGTAGACCGCCGGCGGATTATCGCGTGACAAACCGATTTCCGCCGCCACATCGTCTTCAAGGACAAATTCGTAATCTGCGAAGAAGGCAAAGGGATCAATCAGCAAAAAAGTCAAATTGGGCTCTGTTACCGACTGTAAAAAATAAAACGGACTATCCGGCTGATAATCCAGAAACACAAACCGTTTTTCAGCAGGAAAACCGGGTATTCCTTGCGGAAAATCAAAGATCTGGTCTTCAGATATCTCAAGCTCGCCAAACCGTGTCGACTGTACGATCATCATAGGTCCCCTTTCTCAGTTTATTCCCATGCGTTCTTAGTTTCCCGTTCTTATAAAATAGGGACAAGGAACCTGCCCCCTTGTCCCACTATGTTATCCTATCTACTTGGCTGCCCGTCGTCCAAAAACGAATACCCTCATACTGCGCGATCCGGATATCGACGCTGCCGGGCGTATATTGCGCCTGAACCGGACTCGGTTCCGCCTGTATCTGCGGTTTGACCGGGGCCACGGTAATTTCCGCTTTCTGCATCATGAAATGGATCTCCGGCGGCGCCAACGGCGCCCAAGTAATGTCCAGCGGTCCTTCCAAGGCCTCATCGGCGGCAATTTCAGCAATCGCCGTTTCCCCGCTTTGGATGCGAGCCAGACGGTCGCCGTTTTGCGCCGTGCGGGCAATCGTTTCCAATACGGTTTGCCGTCCTGCTTCCGCTTGATCCAGCGCAAACTGGGTCGGCGTTTTCAAGCCGATTGAGGCCCGGCTCGCAGTCCCGTCGATTTCCAAAACACCAGCCGGCTGCCGGATCTCCAGTTTTGCCGCTTCCGTTTCGATCGACAGCTTGGCCTTGGGACTTTGCAATTCCAACATGGCCGCACGGCTCCTGATCTCAATTCGGGCAGGCTGTGATTCCCCCTGCAGCCGGATCATTTGAGGAAATCCACCAATGACGGCGGCATAATGCGGGCCCCTACTGACAGAGCTGTACTATACACATTCTCAGCCGTTTTAAAATCGATAATTGCCTTGGGAATATCAATATCCTCGTTCGCGGACAAATCTTTCTGGATAGTCGTATTGCTGTTGGCCAAAATATTGGTCATCATTTCATAGGAAGAACTGCGAGCACCCAATTCCGTCTGCGCTTTTAATACAGTACTATGTCCGTCCTGTACCATGCTCAGTCCGGTACCGGTCAGCCAGGCCACATCAGGAGTGGCCTTCAGCAATTCATCTTTTACCTGCAATAAGTTATTCAATGCCGACAACGTTGTCACCGTTGTTGGATTTCCGTTTGCATCCAGCGTATTGATCGTTTCCGTCGGGCCAAAGGCCTCAATCCCTGTCAAATTCACGCTGTCCCTATTCGGATCAACCAGCCCGTTCTGCAGCGGCATGGAGATTTTATTGTTATCGCCATGGTAGACAACCATTTCCACCGTTTCCCCAGTATCGGTATTCGTCACCATTTTGCGTTCCAATGGCAAAGTTTTGTCCATCTGACCAGCAAACAGGTAGCGGTCGCCGATCTGCGAATTGCCCATCTGTACGACAGAATTGATCAACCCATCCACTTCCTGCCCGATCGCGTTTAGCGCATCCACCGGTTTACTGCCGTCGGCACTGGTCACCAATTCCTGGGCCTTAATCATAACGGAACCGACATCGCTCAGGATGCCGTCCGTCGTATCCATCCAGGAAGTGGCATCCTCTACATTCTGGGTATACTGTTCGTTATTCGCCAAACTCGTATTAAAGTACAAACTTCGGGCTACCCGGACCGGATCGTCGGACGGGCGATGGATCGATTTGCCATCCGAAAGCTGTTCCTGCAGCGTCGTCTGCCGTTCCAGCGATTTATTCAAGCTGGAAAGATAATTGGAACTGATCATCCCGTTTGTAATACGCATCCCTGCCACCCCTCGTCATCCTTAACGAACCATTTCGTTAATCAGTTTATCCAACATATCATTCATCGTCGTCACTACCCGGGCCGACGAATTGTACCCCTGCTGAAAGCGGATCATATTCGTCATTTCCTCATCCATGTTGACCCCGGCGGTAGAAGACCGCCAATTTTCAATCTGAGCCACCAGCGTCTGCTGATTGTCCATCAACCGCTGGGCGTTCTGGCTTTTTACACCCAAACCGCCGATCATCGACGCATAAAAACTATTTAACGACGATGTTTTTCCCAGCGTCGCCACATCCCCGCCCGGCAAAGCCGCCAATCCACTTGGCAGCAGGTCGGTCACATTCTGCTGAAAACTCTGGAACAGCTTCACGGCGTTGTCGCCGCTGGCGTTCCCCTGGTCCGCCGACGTTTTGGCGGCGATCTTCGCTAATCCGGTCGTGGTCTCGAATAATTCCGAATTGACTTTCAGCGCGTTCAGCCAGTCGCCACTTTCCATGGAAGCCGCCGCAGAGGCATCACCATAGTTGACAGCGGCATCCCCGAAGAAATTCCGGTCGGTGCCGACCGTTGCCGTGCCATCGTTGTCCGTTCCGTAGCCAGCCCGGTGAATGGCGTTGAAATCCCGCAGCAAAAACTGGCTGACCGTATCCAACTGGCTCAAATACCCCTCATCCCCAAGAATGGTATTGTCCCGAACCGTTTGCAGTCCGTTCAGTTCGCCGCTGGAAAATTGGATATTTTGAAAGGAACCGGCATCAATTTCCGTCACCGCATAATGAAAATCCGGATCGTAGTCCGTACGGGTCGATAAAGTCAGACGGCTATTCGCATCCACCAGTAGCAGCGATCCACTCTGCACGCGGTAATTTCCCTGCGCATCCTCCGTCACATTCACATTGATCAAGGACGACAACTGGTCTACCAGCACATCCCGCTGATCGCGCAAATCATTCGCCGATGCACCGCCGCTCATCTGTTCCGTATAAGAAATCTGTTTATTTAAGGCCAAAATATTTTCCGTAATCTTATTGACATCGTTGACCTTTATTTCGATTGAACTGTTTATGTCCGCCAATTGGTCCGTCAACTGCGATGCCGAATGCTGGACGGCATCCACCAATTCGACCCCGCGCTGCCGGACTGCAATCCGCGCACTGTCGTCGGACGCATTGGTGGCCAGCGTCTGCCAGGCCGTGGCAAACTGGGTCAGCACGGTCTGGATCCCCGTATCCGACGGTTCCTGAAACACACCTTCAATTTTTGCCAACAACGTTTGTTGCTGCTCGCTGGAACCCAGTGTCGAATTTTCCTTCCACATCTGGCTATCCATGAACGCATCACGAATGCGGGTAACGGAGGTAATCGTTACTCCTGTGCCTACCTGCATCGCGCCCTGCGAGCCGTAAATCGTTTCCGACGGCGCGGCGACCAGGTTCACCGACTGCCGGGAATAGCCGTCCGTATTCGCATTGGAAACATTGTGGCCGACCGTATTCAACGCAACCTGCTGCGCCGTCAGGCCACGCATCACCGTATTTAAACCGCTGAAAGTAGACGGCATATCTTTCTCCTCCTTGAGACAAACTCAGCGGAATCATTCCGCTTCCGTATTATAACGTGACAGGGCCAAGCGGCTAATCAGCCAACGCTTCGACGTTGTCACTTGACCTCGGCTTATGGCTGATTAGCCGCTTGGCCTTTTTGAGCAGCCTGACTGATTGTTTGGAAAAGATCATCTTCATATGGACCTTTTCTACAGTCCCTTGCCGTCCGGTATTTTACGCCTTTTGATCGATCGTCGACCGTACCGCGGCGCTCTGGCCAGCCTGCCCCTGCGGAGCGTATGTAGGCGCTGCCATATTGCGCGTCAACAAATTCACAGTATAATTGACAAAAGTAAGCGCCTGCTCAATCAGCCGGGCATTTGACCGGTTTAACGGCATCAACTCGCCGCTCACCCCTTCAAACTCCTTGCCGATCGTAATCAGGCGATCCGCAACCGGGCCCGGCGCCAAAACGACAGCCTTGGACAACGTCAGCTCCTCCGGCGAAATTGCATACATCCCGGCGAGTTGCGACTGGATCCCCTTGCGAATTGGCTCCATCTTCGCGACCTGCAGGACCAGCAATTCCTCCTGCCGGGTCAACTGCTCCAAAACCGGCGCATCGGCAGCAATCAGAACCTCCCGTTTATACGTACTCAGCCGCAGCAACGCCCGATACAGATCCAAGGTTTGCTGCAGCACTTCGACAAAATTCCCCCATAACGCCTCTGCCATGCCGCCTCCTACCGCAAGCCTGCCGGCAAGCCGCCATCAAGCATTTTCTTCGCGATATCCCGGGCCTCGACATGGTACGTACCGGCAGAAACCTGCGCTGCCAGCTCCTTCACCTTATCATCCCGCACTTCGGGCACATCCTTCAACGCCTGTTGAACGGAACTGATTTCCTGCGCTTCCGGTGACAAAATCACCTCGTCCGGCTGCTGTACCGATCCGGTTTTTGCGTTCGAACTGCTTTTCGTCACTTTCGTTTGCTCGCCGTACAATTTGGCCGCGCCCTTGATTGAATTAGAATTGGAAATAATCACGACTTACACCCCCTACACAACCCCTGGGACCTTCTTGTTAATACTATCGTATAACTCCGCAAAAAAATTAATACCCGCCGGCAATTTTTTTGTCTCTCAACGTTGGAAACGTTCACCGATGTGCATTTTCTGCGTTTTGGACTCCGCGGGCTTGTTTTCCGGCTCAGGCGCCTGCGGCTTCAGCTGTCCCAGCACATTGCGGGCGCAGGCCTCGCACAATCTGCCCTCGACAATCGGCGCACCGCACGTTTCGCACGGATATTCGATTTGAAAATCACTCATCAACCGATTCTGTCTCACCATCCGCAAAATAATTTTTTGGGCCACACCGGTCCCCTTGTGGATCTCCTCCAGGGACGCCTTGCGTTTCTTGCGCAAAAATTCGACAACCTTCTGTTCATTCTCCTCAAACACTGCATAACACGCCGGGCACATTTTCGTCGGATTTTCCATGTATATTTTTCCACATTCCGGACAATTCGCGATTCCCATTAATAAACACTCCTTTTTGATTGTTGAATCAGCAGAAATTACCATTGCATTTTCCGCCCCAATTGCAGTATAATTGCTCTTACCGCACTTTACCGTGTTAACATTTCCGCTGTATTTTCAGACTTTTTCTATCAGACGACAGCCAAAATACAGATAAAAATATTTTGTCAGATTTCTCAAACAATCGTGTTTTTTTTATAAAACCAAGCAGGATTATACTTATTTTTGCCTAAGTATATATTACTTCACTATATGAGGAAAGGCAGTTTTTCGTGTATATGCTAACACTATTGCAAGGTACGGAAACAACTCCCGCCAATAAGGAAGTTCTAAAGAAAATAATTGCCCACTTTATGGATTTGCTGGAACTTAAAAGCCCCAAGCTTTATCAGCACAGCCATCAAGTAGCCAACTATGCCGTAAGCGTCGCCGCTAAAATGCGGCTGCCGCGCGAAGAGATCGAAAGGATCCGCGTGGCGGCCCTGCTGCACGATATCGGCAAACTTACCGTACCCAATGCAGTTTTAGCCAAACTTCCTTATCTGTCGACGCGGGAAATCTCCGTTTACAAAAATCACTGCAATGCAGGCAGTTATATGCTGGAAAACATTCCGGCTTTTCAGGAAATCATTCCTTACATCCGCTACCACCATGAACGGGTGGACGGCAAAGGCTATCCCAAACGCCTCAAAGGAGTGAACATTCCCCTCGGCGCCCGCATCATCGCGGTGACCGACCATTACGACAGCAGCATCAATCCCTGCACGCAAAACTGGACCAAAACGAAAGATGCCGCTATCCGCGCCTTGTTGAATGACGCCGGTACCGCTTTCGATACCAATGTAGTCCGCGCCTTTATTGACGCCCTCGGCTGATTACGGCGACCCACTGGCCAGCGCCAATCCGCGAACTTCCAATGCGCCAGCCTCACATAATACCTTTGCGCACTCATCCATTGTCAAACCGCTGGTGAAAATATCATCCACCAACAAAATATGTTTGCCTGCAATCAATTCCGGACGCGTGATAAAAAACGCGTCCTTTATATTTTCCCGCCGTTCCACGAGCGGCAGCCGCCATTGCGCCATCGTATTTTTCTCCCGCACCAGCACGCCGGCCGACCACGACCATTGCCGGGTCATGATCCAGGGACGAAAAATCAGTTCCGTCTGGTCAAAGCCGCGCACGTCCCGCCGTTCCGGATGCAAGGGAACCGGAAGCACAAGGTCGGGAACAAAGGACAACGGAAACGGCCGGGACCCGGCGGTTCCCTCCTGCAGCAACTGCTGCAAAGACAGCGCATATCGTTCCACACCGCGGAATTTCATGTCATGCAGAACCCGTTTCAAGCCGCCTTGGTAATGGCATACCACATAACATTCCGTCAAATAGCGCAAATGATGGGCATGACCGGATAGCAGCCGCGGCGCAAGCACTCCCTGCCGGCAAGCCGGACACCAATCGCCATGATGCGGCACGGATGCCTGGCAGGCCGGGCATTTTGGGGGATAGAGTAAATCCAACATTGTCGTCCATAAACTTTCCATGGGCTTCAACATAACAGTCCCTCCCCGCGTAATCTCTCTGCCAGCAGCGAATAACGGCGCCGGGTCCGGTCATTATCCAAGGCCGTCTGCAAAGCCGCTTTCGTTCCCAGCAAGATCACCCGTTCCTTGGCCCGGGTCACGGCCGTATACAATAAATTCCGCTGCAGCATCATCCGGTGTCCAGGAACCAACGGCATCACCACCACCGGATATTCGCTGCCCTGGCTTTTGTGCACGCTCATCGCATACGCCAGGCGCAATTGATCGATATCCCGCCGTTCATACACCACATCCTGGTCCGGATAACGGACCGTCACGCGACCCGACTCAATCCGGGCAATCAAACCGATATCACCGTTAAAGACATTCTTTTCATAATTATTGCGGATCTGCATCACCTTATCGCCGGGCCGGAATTCCTGATTGATTCCGTTCACCGACTCCTCATACTCAGCCGGCGGGTTCATTGCCGCCTGCAGCATCCGGTTCAAATTTTCCACGCCGCAATCCTGGCGGTGCATCGGCGACAACACCTGCACATCGCCCCAGCCGCCATAGCCGGTTGCCGGCAATTCATCGCTGCACAGTTCAACAATCTTACGGGCCACAGCCTCGCTGTCGGCAAGCGGCAAAAATTGAAAATCCAGACTGGAAGAAATATCCGGCAGCAACCCGCGATTAATGCGGTGTGCGTTGAGAATGATCGGGCTTTCCCCGCTTTGCCGGAACACCTCCGTCAACCGGACCACCGGCGTCACCTCGGAGCGAATGATATCCTTCAGAACCGATCCCGGCCCTACCGCCGGCAGTTGATCCACATCGCCCACGAAAATGACCCGGCAGCCGTCCGGCACCGCCTGCAGCAAATAACTGGTCAGAGAAATATCCAGCATCGACGCTTCATCGATAATCACCACGTCGGCCTCCAACGGATTTTCCGCCGTCCGCAGAAACAACGGCGCCCCTTCCACACCGCCCGTCGACTCGAGCAAGCGGTGGACCGTTACCGCCTCGCAGCCGGAAGCCTCGCTGAGCCGTTTGGCCGCCCGGCCCGTCGGCGCCGCCAGCTTAATCACAAAGCGCTGTTCCTGCAGCACACCGAGAATTCCCTTGACCACCGTCGTTTTCCCGGTACCGGGGCCACCGGTCAAGACCAATACCCCATGCCGCAAAGCCGATACCAGCGCTTCATGCTGGGCCGCCGCCAACTGAATCCCGGAATGGGCTTCCCACTCCGCCACCGTCGCTTCATGGTCGCCCTGCGCCGTAGGCCGGGCCCTCTGCTGCAATTGCAACAGCCGCTCCGCCGCCCGTTTTTCCGCATAATATAAGTACCGGGGGTAAATCAATACCATCCCGTGATAGTCTTCCGTATACAACTGATCCTCACGAATCAGGCGCTGCAATACTTCTGCGACCACCAGACGCTCCACCCGCAGCAGCTTGGCCGTCTCCTGCACCAGCAGCTCTTCCGGCACACAGGTATGCCCGTTCAACGAAATCTGCAGTAAGGCATACTGGATGCCGGCAGCCAGCCGCTCCCCGCAATCCACCGGCATGCCGAGCGACATTGCAATCTGGTCCGCCGTGCGAAAACCAATCCCGTCCACATCGGCCGCCAACTGGTAAGGATTCTCCTTCAACACATCGACCGACGCCGAGCCATAATGGGCGAAAATCTTCGCCGCATAAGCGCCCGTCACGCCGTGCAGCTCCAAATACAGCAACACCTCGCGCATCTCAGCCAGTTCCGCATACGACTGGCGGATCATCTCCGCCTTCTTCGTACCGATCCCCGAGACCTCCACCAACCGGTGCGGATAAACATCCAGCACCTCCAGCGTCTGCGCGCCGAAATGCTCCACCAGACGGGCGGCCATGGAAGGGCCGATCCCTTTCACCGCGCCGGAGGCCAAAAACCGTTCAATGCCGGCCGTCGTGGTAGGAGCAACCCGCCGGTAGGAGGCCACACGGAACTGCCGCCCGAAGCGCGCATGTTCCACCCATTCGCCGTCCATATCCAACTGGTCGCCGATAAACGGCGCAGAGACATTCCCCACTACCGGCACCGTTCCGCCTTCTCCCGGCAGCTTCAGACGAAACACCACGAAACCGCCCTGTTCCGCCTGAAATGTAATGTTTTCCACCAATCCGGTCAATTTCTCCACGCCCGCCACTCCCGCCTGAACCTCATACCAAAAATCATGCCTATATATTCGCGAACAATCGTTCTAATTCCTGCTTGTTTTCCCTTTATCCATAGCGTCGAAAGCGGCTAACTACATCTATTACTATATATAGCAAAATATAAATTATTGCTCCCCGCTAAAACGAAAAAAACTGCTGCCGGGTATCAGGCAACAGCCGAAAATCCAGTTATTCACTTACTTAAACGTCTGAGCATATTTTCATATTTTTTCCCTGCTTTTGCAACAGAGGCCATAAGTTCTCGTTTTTCAGCCTTAATCATTCTTGCATCAACTGTTTTTCGACGCGACTGGATAGTTTTTTATTCATTACCATGAAAATCAACTTCTCTTTCAGCATCATTACATTATAGTAATTTTATATAATCCTGCGCACAGTAGAAAAAGCGCATAACGTTAACAGTATGTGAAGTTTCATCGACCTTATAAACAAGCACATAGTTCTTAATCACTACTTTGCGGTATCCTTCGATTACCAACCGTCTGTCTTGACATCGTTCATACATCATTGGATTATCTTTCAAAAAACCATAACAAACAGCCACTTCATCAAGAAAATCTCCAGCCGCCTTTTGGTTAGCCAATTGTACAGCAATGTATGAAACAATATTGTCTAAGTCTTGATGCGCAAGTTCTGAAACAAGTAATTTATACATTATATTTTTCTTTTATACTTTTTATAGAAACGTCCCCGTCAAGCATTTTTCCTTCTGCCAATTGATCTTCAGCGGCTGCAATCTTACTATAGACATCGAGCATAAACATTTTTTTCTCATACATTTCCATACTCATAATAACCATATCGCCATACCCATTTTTTGTAACGAAAATTGGTTCATTGGATGCATGACATCTGCGAGAAATCTCACTGGTGTTTTTCAAATCGCGGATTGGAATGATCTGCGGCATATTACCAGCCCCTTTCTATGGCTTTATCGTACCATAATTATACATCAGTAATCAATGGGGGTGAGCTGAAACATTATTTCCTCCGCATAAGCGGATAATTACCATAAGCCGAAGGCAAGTGCCATATCGACAATCAACTTCTACCGTGAAAATAGCAAGATCATATCCATGAGCCGAGGTCAAGCGACGATATCTATACCATTACCGCAAAAATAACCGGATCACATCCATAAGCGAAGGTCAAGTGATAACGTCGCAGCGTTGGATTTGATCCGGTTATTCTCGGTTTTTTTGTGATAATTATAGCCACTCATTCAACATTTTTTACCGTTCCCTCGCCGAAGCGGATAATTACCATGAGCCGAGGTCAAGCGTCATGAATGAGCCTTGGTTTTGAAGGGTCTTCTTTAGCCCGCACAAACCCTTAGTGCGAATTTAGTTCGAGTCTTACAGGCTGTTAACGAGATGAGTCGAGGCGATGGTAATTATCCGCAGTACTCCATCCATTCCTCATACCGCGCATCCAGATACGCCTTGATCTCTGCATACTCATCGGCCAGCGCCTGGCTGGCCGCCGGATCCGCATGGCTGGCCGGATCGGCCAGCCGTTTCTCCAGCACCGACAGTAGCCCCTCATACTCGCGGATCTCCAGTTCCAGCGCCGCCATCCGCCGCTCGCCTTCCTGCCGGTCCCGGCTGCGCGGCTTCACCGCTTTGCTACCTTGGGACCGTGCCGCCTCTTCCGCAACACCGCCAACACCATCGGCTTCATCACCAGCCGCAGCGCCCACCGCCAAACCTGGCTCACTCTTCCCGCCAGCCGGTTTAGCCCTGGCCGCCGCCAGTTCGGCCAGCCGGGAGGCTTCCGCCTCGGCCTTTGCCGCTTCCGCTTTGGCGGCCTGCTTCTTCTCGCGATAATAGCTGTAGTTGCCCACATAGACGGTCAGTTTTCCGTCGGCCAGCTCCAGGACATGATCTGCCACCCGGTCGAGGAAATAGCGGTCATGCGACACCGTCAAAAACGTGCCCGGATACTCGCCCAGCGCTTCTTCCACCGCTTCCTTGCCGGGAATGTCCAAGTGGTTGGTCGGCTCATCCAAGAGCAGAAAATTCGCCCCGGTCAGCATCAGCTTCAAGAGCGCCAGCCGCGCCTTTTCGCCGCCGCTCAATTCGCCGATCAGCTTATACACCTCATCGCCGCGAAACAGCATCGCCCCCAGATAGTTGCGCGCCTGTTCCTCGCCGAAGCCAAACTCCTTCATCAATTCATCCAGCATCCGGTTGTCCGGATCCAGTCCCTCATGCTCCTGGGCAAAATAGCCCAGCCGCACCCGGCTGCCCAATTTCACCGAACCCTTGGTCGGCGCCAGCTCGCCCGCAAGCAGCTTCAGCAGCGTCGTCTTGCCGGCTCCGTTCGGGCCGACCAGAGCCACACCCTGCCCGCGCCGCAGCAGCAGCGACAACTCTTCAAAAATCACCTTGGGTCCGTAGGCCGCCTTCACCCGGTCCAACTCCGCCACCCGCTCCGCACTGTCCGTCAGCATCGGCAATTCCAACGTGAACTGCCGTTTCTCGGCCGGGGCGTTCAGCCGCTCCAGCCGGTCCAGCTGCGACTGCCGCCCGCGGGCCTGCTTGGACTTGATCCCGGCCCGGAAGCGGTCGATATACGCCTCCGTCTTGGTGATGTACTCCTGCTGCTTGTCGTATGCCTCTTGCTGGCTGGCAACCCGTTCCTCCTTCTGGACCAGATAGCGGGAATAATTGCCGCGGTACGCCGTCAGCGTCCCGTTTTCCAGCTCCAGTATCCGTTCCGCCACCTGATCGAGAAAATAGCGGTCATGCGAAATCACCAGTACCCCGCCGGCATACTCGCGCAAAAAATCCTCCAACCATTCCACCATCCCGATATCCAGATGGTTGGTCGGTTCATCCAAAAACAAAAAATCCGGCTGACGGACCAGCGCCCGCGCCAAACCGATCCGCGTTTTCTGTCCGCCCGAAAAATCCGCCACCGGCCGCTCCAGATCCTCGGCCGAAAAACCCAGGCCCGCCGCCACCCGCCGGATTGCAGCCT
Organism: Bacillota bacterium; assembly: GCA_017861495.1. Next base: position 38,151 of record JAGFXW010000002.1, on the reverse strand, counting down.
CATACCCATAGCCGCCGCCATGCTCGAACCGCTGCACCGCCGCCGCATAGGACTTCATCAGCCCCGCCAGCCCTTCTTCCTCCGTCTCGCGGGCAATCGCCTTCTCCAGACGGTTCATCTCCGCCTGATGCGCCAACACATCACGAAACCCGGCCAGCAGTTCCTCATACAGCGTTCCACCGCCAAACCCGCCTTCCTGCTCGACCCAGCCGACCGTTTCCCCCGCCGGCAGCGTCACCGAACCGCTATCCGCCGCCTCCCGGCCCATAATACAGCGCAGCAGTGTCGTCTTACCGCAGCCGTTCGCGCCGATCAAGCCCACTTTCTCACCCCGGCGCAATTCAAAACTGACATCAGCGAACACCGTATGCGTCCCATATGCTTTTGTTAAATTTCCTACCCGAAACACGCTCATAATTCACCTCAAAAATCATTAAAAAACCCGGCTGCTTCGCCGAGCTTTGGACTGACAGATTCCATTCGGCAAAAAAATTTTATTTCCTGCAATCGCCCGCCAACAATACAAGAATCGCCGTTTCAGTCAGGCTGATTATTCATATTTTTTCTAAATAAGGGCTTGAAATCCATGGAAAACTTTGTTAGCATAAAAACTGCACCGGATGCAAATTGACTAGGGAGATGACGTAATGATCCATCAAATCGTATCGCACCCGCAGCAGATTGCAGCAATCCTGCCGCAATACCGCGAGAATGGCGATACTACCTTGATCCTCTCCATGGACGGAGAAAAATTTGTCGTAACAGTCCAGGTTCGTACGTTTATACAGCAATTAGCCCGCCGGCAGGCGATCGATCTTGGCGCGCTGCGCAGCAATGCCCGGGAAGTAACCCATAGCCAGCTTCTACAGCCATTGGCCTTCTGTCCGGCAGTCCTGCTATGCCCGATGAAAGTCCGCCAGGCGAAAATAAAAGGCGACAACTGCACAGGATATATCAATGCCTGCGCCGTCGAAAGCTTTGAACAAGCCGTAACCAACGAAGAAAAACCGCACTGCAAGGTGCATTTATATAACGGGATGACTCTCACCGTTTTTCTGTCAGCCCGGGCCATAGAAAACCAACTGCGCAACGCCAGGCTGGCCGAGGCCCACGCTCCATACCAGACCCTTTTCCAAAATTTCAATACTCTCGATCTGTATAGCGACCACACCCGCAACATCCTCATCAGCATCGAAAGCCTCACCCACGGCCTGCTCAACCTTCTGACCATTAATGACAACCAAACACCAACTACCCAAAAAGCCTATCCTGTCAAAAAGAAGAAGGATAGGCTTCCTCTTTTCACTCCACGATCCGGGCCGTCAAAAAAATCATGATCTCGGTTTCATCCTGCGTTGAGCCGCTGTTCTGGAACAACTTGCCGAGCAGCGGCAAATCACCGAGCAACGGGATCTTCGTCCGGCTGTCCACAGTGCTTTTATCCAAAAGGCCGCCGATGACGATCGTTTCGCCGTTTTTCATCCGCACTTCGGTTTCGGCCTCCCGGATGGCAATCCGGTACGCCTTGAGATCCGCAACATACACCGGCGTACTGACACCGGTATACAGGGCGGCAGAAATCCAGCCGTCCGCGTCAATCCGGGGCGTATACTGCAAAATGATCCCCGCATCTTTGTATTCGGTCGATGTCGTCGTCGCCCCGCCGGAAACCGTGGTCGCAACCACCGGGATCTGGTCGCCGATATGGATGCGGGCCGCCTTGCCGTTCAAAGTCGTCACTTTCGGCTTGGCCAGCAGCCGGGCGTGATTACTCTGGAGCAACGCATTGATCTTGGCTTGGTAAAAGAATCGGTACGGCGTCCCCGCCGGACTGCGCCCGTAGGAAATCGCCCCCATATTGGCCGCCTCAGCCGAACCAGCATCCCCGGAATACTGCGGCGTCGGCTGCCAATTCCACTCGACGCCCAAGTCTTTGGCAGCCGACTGGGTAACCGCCACAACTTCCGCCTCGACCGACACCTGCCGGTAGGGAACATCAATGTCGGCTGCAAGGGCGCGAAGCATAGCAGCCTCTTCCTCCGACCCGTACAACAGGATCGAATTGGTTTCCATATCCGCCCGCAGCCGGCCCGCCCCCTGCACCCGGTTGATCACATCCGTTTTCACCAGACTCGGTCCTTCCACCGTAAAATCGGTCGAATTTGCGTGATCCGCGTTCGTGTTTCCGCTGCCGCCCGTATCCCGTTTGTTTCCTTTCCCCGCCTCCGCTTCCGCCTTGCCCTTATTAACGGCCAAAGCCAGCAGACCGACCACCTCTTCGGCCTTGGCATGTTGCAGTTTAATGACATGCACGGCGTCAAAGCCTTTGTGGAATTTCTCGGCCGCGGAAACAACGATCACTGAACCAAGTTGTTGATAGGTCAGCCCCTTGGCTTTCGTCACCAATTCCAGCGCCTCCTTGAAGGGCACCTCCTCGAGGTGAATAGTGATCCTGCCCGTCACCGAATCATCAACAATCACACTGGTTTCGCCGACCGAAGCCAGCGCGGCCAACACATCCCGCACTTCCGTATTGGTAAAGTCCAGACTCACTGCCGGCCGTTCCTCCGCCTGCGCCGCCGGAACCAGCAGAAACAACAGCAGTACAAACAACCATCCTATCCTTCTCATCCTTGCGTACACCCGCATCACCTTTCCATCGCCAAAACGACCGTTCCGTCCGGGCCTGATAGCGTAACCGAATCCCTGGTAATCGCCGTCACTTCATAGGGGCCCGCCCGTTCTCCCAACCGGCAGGAACGGCTTTCCGCCCCGACCTGCAGCACGGCGGCCCACTGCCCGCCGCTGCCGGCGATCCCGTGTAACACCGGCAAGACAGGATGACCGGTCGCTGCAACGCCGCTCCCTGCTGCCGCTACACCATACGCACGCGTAAGCCCCGGTGATATCGGCTTCTCTGTTACGTCCACCGCCGTCGGCCGAAACTCCGGCGGCGCGGCAAACGGATCGCGCAACGGTTTCCGATCCCGTGCGGACGGTACCGGATTCACCGCTGAAACCACAACCGTCTCTATCGGTTTTTCTTTGTGCACCGCCACCGGTGCCGGCACCACGGTAAAAACGTGGTGGGCAAAAAAAAGAACGGCGCCTGCCAACAGCAATCCGCCGATCCTAACCGCCGCCACATGTTTCTTTTCCTTCCCAACCTCTTCCCCTGTCTCGTGCCCCATTGTCCGAATTCCCATCTCCTCCCTGCTATTATATAAATCCTTCGGCATAAAAAACCGATCTCCTTTTCTTTTTCAAAGAAAAATCAAAGAATTCTATTTATAAACTGGGACCATGATAATTTCCATAAGCGGGAGATTCGTGCCATGAATGAGCCTTGGAAATAATCTTGGTCCCAGCTCTGCCACTAGAAAGGATATCGAAGACGGTCAACAGAACCGTCACCTTGACCGCTCCGTAAATTGTGATTTGGGCTGCTATAAGCCGAGGTCAAGCGCCAGAGGCGAGGCGGTAGCAGCCCAAATCACAACGCTTACATCGCAAACATCGATCTTAGCGTTTCTGCTCTTTTAGCAGCGGCCCGAGGATCTTTTTGTACGCCTCCACTCCCGGCTGGTCAAACGCATCCACCTGTGCCAACTCCCCCTCATAGGCAATCGACAGCGCCAAAAGATACATCAATTCCCCCAGATGGAACGCGTTCAATTCCGGCAGATGGAACGTCGCCGTCAGCCGCCCGTCTCCCGCCAGCGCCGCCGCATTGGACGCTAGCGCCGCATCCAGTGCCTGGCTCAGCGGCAGACCGGAAATCTCCGTCAACTGCGGCACTGCCGGAAACAAATCCGGGATCATAGGATCATTCGCCCATTGGTCCACCTGGACAAACTGCACCACCTTGTCACGCGGCCCGTCCTGATGCAGCTGGGTTTGGGCATGCATATCCGTCGTCCCGACCGCCACCACCGGCGTCCGGCCGTAATACACGTCGCTGCCGCTGCGGTCGTACCGCTTGCCCAGCGACTCGGCCAAGAGCTGGACGTACCATTCCGCCGTCGATTTCAGGTAATCGCCATACGGCATAAACACCTCCGTCCAACAGCCATACTGTACCGCCGCCAGGTATTTCAGAACCGCGTTCCAGAGCGCCGGGTTCTTCCGCACATCCGGTATCCGGCAAACCTGGTCCATGCTTCGCGCCCCGGCCAGGAACCCTTCAATATCGAAGCCGAAGCAGGTCCCCAGGAGCAGCCCCACTTCGGAAAAAACGCTGAACCGGCCGCCCACGCCGTCCGGCACGTCGAACACCGGCCAGCCCCGCTCCACCGCCAATTCCCCCAGCAAAGTCGGCTTCCCATCCACCGGCGGCCCCGTCACCACCGCTACCGATACTTCAAGGACCGGCGCCTGCATCCGCAGCGCCTCCAGCATGACCATGAACGTCGCCATCGTATCCAGCGTCGAGCCGGATTTGGAAATCACGATCAGCAGGACCCGATACGGCTCGCCCTTCCGGTCGCATACCGCCTGCGCCTCCGCCGTGAGCTGGGCCAAAAGTTCGCTCGTCCGGCGCGGATCCAGGTTGTTGCCGCTGAAATAACACTTCGGCCAGCCGCCGCGGGCCGCCGCGTCCATGTTGTTCCAGAATTCACCGCACTGCACGTCAAACAAAACCTTATTGCCGAGATACGAGCCGCCGATCCCGAACGACACCACCGCGTCCGTATGATGGCGCAGACTCTCGCCAAAAGAAAGCAAACGGCGCACCGAAGCCGGCGTATTCAAATTGCCCTCCTGCACATACGGCAGTTGGGTAAACAACACCGGTTCCGGAGCGCCGTCCTTCGACAGATGCCCCTCCACGACCCCCGTCGCCCGCATCCGTTCCACGGCGGCGTGGGCAGCGTCTATTTGGGCGGCAATGGATGCGACATCCGCTTCCGTCACCCGCCCTGGCCCGTACAAATTCGTAGTATCAAAGGCAAATCCCGAATCCAAACGCAATACCGTATCCATCTTACCGCCTCCTATGTTTTGTTGAGAACCCGACATGCTATCCAACGCTCCGTTCGTTTACCGCCGTTCCCAAGCCCAGGCGCTGCGGATGATCCGGTCCAGATCGCTATACACCGGCTTCCAGCCCAGCTCCTGCCGGATGCGGGCCGAAGACGCCACCAGCACAGCCGGATCGCCGGCCCGCCGTTCCGCCTCGCGTACAGGAAAATCGATGCCGGTCACTTCTTTTGCCTTCTCGATCACTTCCCGCACACTGAAGCCGTTTTCCGAACCCAGGTTGTAGACGCGCGATCCGCCGCCGTTCGAAAGGTGTTTCAACGCCAGCACATGCGCTGCCGCCAAATCCGTCACATGGATATAATCGCGGATGCAGGTTCCATCAGCCGTCGGATAATCGGTCCCATACACGTCGATCTGCGGCCGCCGTCCGTTGGCCGTACGCAAAATCAACGGGATCAGATGGGTCTCCGGATTGTGGTCTTCGCCGATCCCGCCCCCAATGAGCGCACCTGCCGCATTGAAATAACGCAGCGACACATAACACAAATCATAGGCCGCCGCAAAATCCTGCAGCATCCCTTCGATCACCAGCTTCGTCCGGCCATACACATTCGTCGGACAGTGCGGCATATCCTCTGTAATCGGCGACACCTCCGGCTCCCCGTACACGGCCGCTGTGGATGAGAACACGATCTGCTTCACGCCGCACTCCTGCATCGTTTCCAGCAAAGCCAGTGTTCCGGCCACATTGTTGCGGTAATACTTCGCCGGCTGGGTCATCGACTCGCCGACCAAACTGGAAGCGGCAAAATGGACCACCGCTTCGATTTCATGCTGGCGAAACGTTTCCGTCAGCTTCTTCCGATCCGCAATATCGCCTTTAATAAGCGTGACACCTTGAGGAACAGCCCAAAGATGCCCCGTGGATAGATTATCATAGACGGCGACCTTTTGTCCCGTCCTAAGCAATTCTCGCACCGTATGCGACCCGATGTACCCCGCGCCGCCCGTTACCAACACTGTCAAAAGAAATCCCTCCGCTCACTCTTCCCCGTTGATGATCTTCTTCAAATACGGCAGAAACCGTTCCCGCAGATCGGGCCGCTTCAGCGCAAACTCCACCGTCGCCTCCAGATAGCCCTGCTTGTCGCCGATATCATAACGACGGCCCTCAAATTCATACGCATACACCGGCCGCTTCTCCGCCAACTGCCGCAGACCGTCCGTCAACTGGATCTCATTGCCCCGACCCGGCGGTGTGTTTTCCAGGATATCGAAGATTTCCGGCTCGATAATGTACCGCCCCAGCACCGCCAGCCGCGACGGCGCCTCCTCCCGGTCCGGCTTTTCCACCAGATCGTCCGCCTGCCACAACCGCGACCGGATCAACGTCGGCTGGACAATCCCATAGCTCGACACCTTGTCCGAGGGAACCTCCTGCACGCCGAGCACCGTTCCCGGGTAAGAATCATATACGTTCATCAACTGTTTCAAGCACGGTACCGGTGAATCGACAATATCGTCCCCCAGCAGCACGGCAAACGGCTCGTTGCCGATAAACTGACGGGCGCACAGCACCGCATGCCCCAAACCCCGCGGCTCTTTTTGCCGTACGTAATGGATCGTAATATTCGAAAGTTCCGTTACCAGTTCAAGTAAATCGTATTTGCACTGTTCCTTTAGTGTCTGTTCCAATTCGACTGCGCGATCGAAATGATCTTCGATCGACCGTTTGTTACGACCGGTAATGATCAATATTTCCTCGATCCCAGACTGGATCGCTTCTTCGATAATATATTGAATTGCCGGTTTATCAACAATCGGCAGCATCTCCTTCGGCTGCGCCTTGGTCGCCGGCAGGAAACGTGTTCCCAATCCGGCCGCCGGAATCACTGCTTTTCTTACTCTATGCTCGTTCTGCATACCGCACCGCTTTTCGCAACGTTTCTTTCAGCAAATCCGAATCATTCATTTCCGAGTAAATGCGAACAATCGGCTCCGTTCCGGAAGCCCGGAAAATCACCCAGCCGCCTTCCAGCGTCAATTTCCAGCCGTCGGCCTCTTTCACCGACAACACCTTCAAACCGTCCAGTTCGACCGGCGGCATCGCCCTCAGCGCGGCAACCAGCCGTTCCTTTTGTTCTGCAGTCAAATGCAGGTCGGTCCGGTCATAGTAAAACCGGCCCACCTCCGCCATCAATTCGCCGAGCAGCATCCCCAGCGGTTTTCCATAGGCCGCCACAATCTCAATCAGCAGGAAGCCCAGCAAAATTCCGTCCCGCTCGGGAATATAGTTTTTCACCCCGATCCCGCCGGCTTCCTCGCCGCCGATCAGGATATCCTCACTCATCATCAATTGCGCCACATGTTTAAAGCCGACCGATGTTTCATACAGCTTCAGGCCGTATTTTCCCGCCACCCGCCGGATCAGTTCCGTCACCGCCAGGGTTTGGACCACACCGCCGCTCCAACCGCGCTTTTCCACCAGATACTTGATCAGCAAGGCCATGATCTGGTGGGCGTTGATAAACCGCCCCTTCTCATCCAGAGCCCCGATCCGGTCGCCATCACCATCGGTCGCCAGCGCCACCATTGGCCGATCGTGCAGAACCACCTCTTTCAGCGCTCCCAGATTTTTCATGACCGGCTCCGGACTGATGCCGCCAAACGAAGGATTGACACTGTTGCGCAGTTCCACTAAATCAAGTCCGTAACTCTTGGCCAATGCCGCACAGTAGCCGGCACCGGAACCATGCATACAGTCAAATACAATCTTGCCCCGCATGGATTTCAACACATCCGCGTCCAGCATGGCCCGCACGTGGTCCAGATACGCTTCCCTGGGCGAAAACAGTGTAATCGGCTCACTGTTCACCGGTGGCAAAACAGGAACTCCCGATGCTTCCCGCTTATCCACATACGTTTGCAATTCCGCCATCATTTCCGGCGAAGCCGAACCGCCGAACGACGCCTTGAATTTCAATCCGTTATATTCCGGTGGATTGTGGCTGGCAGTGATCACGATACCGCCCGCCGCCTGCCTGTCCATCACCTGCCAGGTCAGAGCCGGCGTCGGCAAAATACTGTCCGACAGCCAGACCTTCACACCCATCGACTGAATCACCGCCGCGCAGCTTTCCGCATACTGCCGGGATAGGAAACGGGCATCATAGCCGATCACCAACCCTTTGTCCGCTTCGCCCCGGTCCAGGATATAATCGGCAATCGCCGCCGCCACCAGACGAACATTGCTGAATGTATAGTCTTCACTGATAATTCCCCGCCAACCATCGGTACCAAATTGTATAGTCATGTCAGACCTCCCGTACTTTCGTTGTTACAATTTTCGCGATTTTGCACCTGTTTTCCTGCTCAAATGACAAGACAAATAGCCGGACACCCTCTCTCGCCCAGATTGTCTGCGCAGCAAGAAGATCTCCGGCTAATTTCCTCTTCAATTTGTCCTGGCTAGATTCGTATCATGGTATGAACCATAAGCTGAGGTCAAGCGATATGAATGAGCCATGGTTTCAAGGTCGATTTAACGACCTTGAAGCTTTAGAGCGAATTTAATTCGAGTCTTACAGTCTGTTGTCATGGTCTATCGACCGTGACTTACAGACTGTTGACGAGATGAGTCGAAGCGTTGGTTCATACCATGATATCTTAATGTTGATGCTGTGGATGCTGCATCTGTGTCATTTGCGGCATTTGGACCGGCCCAATTTCCGTCGTCAACGGGTAACCCTTGTCTTTCCAGGCTGGAACTCCACCAGGAACCATATATGCATCATAACCAACCATGCGCAGCGTATACGCCGCGAACGTTGCATTGCTGTCCACTGCACAAACGACATAGACAACCGTATCCGGATGAATCAGCGACATTTTTTCCACCAATGTCGGCAATGGAATACTCAGCGATCCTGGAATATGACCGGCCTCATACATGCCCTGCGGCCGCACATCCAGAATCAAAAGGCCCGGTGTCTGCGAGTCGTAAATCGATTTGAGATCTTCTAGTCCTACCCGGTAATAGGCCTTTTCCGGTGCCGCTTTCAAAATATCGTCCATCTTGGCCACCAGCATCGGACAAAGATGGCGTTCCTGCATCATCTTCATCATGTCCGTCATCGGCATCTGCCCATCGGGCATACATGGATTCGGCTGTCCCATCATGGGCTGGTGCTGATCACCGGCCATCATGCCCTGCTTCGGCTGATGTGCCATCGGCTGATCCGGCATAGCCGCCAGCGCCGTCCCCATTCCCAAGACCACCAACAAACAAGCCAGGGTAACAATAAACCATCGTTTATTCATGAAAATACCCCCTCTTCTTTTTTTGCAGGCCATCTCATTGTCAGGCTTACTTCTATTATGAAATAAAGAAGGGGGGGTTGTCATTATTTTTTTGAAAATTCTTTTTATTATATTCTCGTATAGGCGGTATACAGCGCCAGTATGCCCAAATATTCTCGGAACGCCGTCGCCGAATTTAATAAACTTCCAGCCGATGGCAGCAGCCTATGCCAGGAAAACTGCCGGTCTGCGTTCGTTTTAAAGTCCGCTGGACAAGCGATCGCCGCAATCCCGACGCTCTGGAAGATCTGCATCGAACGCTCCATGTGATAAGCCGACGTCACAATCACCGGCCTCTCGAAACCGTTTTCCGCCAAAATCGGCTTGCACAGCACCGCGCTCTGCTGCGTATTCAGGCTCTTGCTTTCCAGCAGGATGTGCTCTTCCGGCACACCCAGATCGAGCAAATTCCGCTTCACAATGGATGCCTCATCGCCAAACCCTTCATACAATTCACCGCCTGTGTACAAGACCGGCAGATTATACTTCAAAGAGAGACGGGCCGCCATCAACATCCGGTTGGCCGAGCTGCCGCCCAACTGGCCGGAACCATCAAGATCCGGCGTTCCATGCGTAGAGCCCCCGCCCAGTAGGACAATCACATCCCGACCTGCAAAATCCGCAGGAACCGTATAACGATCCTCCAATGAACCGATCAGCCAACCGCTGACCCAGCCGGTGGACAAGGCATACAACAACAAGGCCAGACAACACACCGCACCCGCGCCGGAACTCCCCCGGCGGCGAAGCCTACGGCTCAGCCAAAGAAGCCCGACCACAAAGCAGCCGGGTGGAAGAACAAAACTGTAGATGGCTTTGATGATATACAACAGCATGGCACTCACCTGTGTTTCCTCTCTGGCACTAAAATGGAATCAGGCATAGAACGAAATTACTTTTTTATTGGAAACCACAATACATATACGCCAATCTCAATAAAAGTTCCTGCCGCATCAATCAACACATCCAAAATTTGTACGGCGAGCCTCGAAATCATCGTCTTATGCAACAGTCTGCCGAATAATCAGCAAAATCGGCAATAGATAAATTCGAATGTCCTCTGCGTAATAACGTTTCATGTGAAATTTCTAGTCAATCACCGATTTGCGTTCTTAACCTGGCGATCGCCCGCTTCCTCAGGCCATGCGCCGCCTGCACACTGACCTGCAATTCACGGGCCACATCGGCCAGACCGGCTTCGCCGAGCAACGTGGCGGTAACAACCAGCCTTTGCTTGTCCGGCAGTTCCGCAATGGCTCGCCGGACGGAGGCCGCCATCAGGCCGTTCTCCACTTCCGCATCAATCCGGATCCCGGCATCATCTTCCGGCCGGCTTTCCTCCCAGAGGGTCTCCCGCTGCCAGCGCCGACGTTCCCGTTTAAACAAATTCCATACCCGGTACCGCACCCGGCTCTCGACATAACCGGCAAACGGCACGCCGCTGGCCGGATTATAGGTTTTGACTCCTTCCACCACGGCGAGCAGGCCTTCGGCCTTGGCATCTTCCCGGATGGATCGGAGATGGGCTTGTGCGGCCTGTTTGACAACCAATCCTTCAAACCGCCGGCAAATTTCCGCAAATGCTTCAGGTTTCCCCTGTTGAGCCTGGACGACCAATTGGGGTAGGTCGTCACCGTTGCATAGAATATACATTTTCCTCACCCTTGGTGAGGAACCGGTTCCTCGGTTATTCGCGCTAGGCTTACTGTAGCATGGCCCTGACCGGCAGCGCGAATGCCGTCCCAGCGCTGAGTCGGCGTAAAAGCGGGCGGCCAAATCTTAGGTCAGCGCAAAAATAGCCCGAACCATTTTGACCTAGGCTTCAGTCGACATGGTTCGGGTTATAGGTAGAACATTGGAAACGAGAAAGCGGTCACGGGGACGGTTCTCGCGACCGAAGCAGCGCAATGGGACCATGATTATTTCCATAAGCGGAAGATTAGCGAAAGCGGTGGAGCGTTGGATGTAATCATGGTTCCACCGTAGTATGGAGCCTTTTGGCCATCCAAACTGTTCCCTGACCGCAAAGAAATAGGCCTCCCATCATGCGACGAGAGGCCTGTTTCCTTTACAATTTTGCCGTTATTACTTTCGTCAAATCGCTAATGCTTGCTGTCAGCTCCGTGAGCCGGCTTTCGATACGCACCAGCAGGAACCCGGCGACGATCATCGGAAATCCGTAATTAGAGGCATAATTCATGATTTGTTCCATGGGCGGACTCCTTTTCCGGCGGTCTAGGCCAGAGCGGTTACTTCATGGCTGTTGATGCGCGCTTCTACGATCTGCACCAAATCACCGCCTGTGCTCGAAAAAATGTTCTTGGCAATGATGTCTTGCATCACTACCTGTGCCTGCGCCAGTGTCAAATCAGCACGGGGATCGACTAGGCTGAGAGTGACTTCTTTGCCGCTGGCGTTGCGGAAGACAAGTTCTAGAGTCTTGGTCATGGCAATTCCTCCCTTCTGTTTCCTGTCAGGCAAAGTAGGCCTAACTTACAGGAATTACTGGTTAATGAGGTTTCCTTCGTTGACGCGGGAAATGGTCGCTACCGGGTACGTTTGCAGGCCGCCCAGCCCTTGTCCTACAGCGTAGGCATCCGCGTCTGCGGCATCCACTTTCAAGTTGCGGAAATTGCACTGGCGGTAGACTGGGTTGCCGGCTGCGTTCAGTCCGGTTTGGACCTTCACTACGAAGCGGCTGGTTTGCGGTACATTGCTCACTGCCATATCGTCTCACCCCCTTTCACTCAGATACATTCCTCAAAACGGAATTGTTCAACGAGCTGGTCAATAATTTTTTCAGCAATGGGACAAAGAGACACCGCAGTCCCCAATTTTCACAATCCTTCGATCGACCTTTTTTCTTTCATCCAAGTCCATAAATTCTTCATTTCTTGCTCCTCTTTTCGTCTCCCACGGATACATTCCTATGGAAAAGCATAATCAATGCTGCGGACTCTTGACCGCACATGCTGCTGATCAGCGCCTTCTGAAAAACCGGAAATTATGGTATGATAAAAGTAACAACGGTACGATTATTGCAGTCAACAATCGGAGTGGGTTTTATGGGAAAAATGCTAAAAAAAGCAAAATAAGGATAATGTTCTACAACTATTTGTAAGCCTCTCAAGCATCGAATAGTAAATTATTGGAGGAATAGCGATGAAAACAGGATTGCTGGTCCCGTTTGACGGATCAAAGAATGCAATGGAAGCCTTGCGCCTGGCCATTACTTTGGCAAAAGCGCTGGGTGAGAAACTTCTCGTCTTGAATGTACAACCCGGTTTTCGCACCGTTCACACCAAGCTATTGTTCAGTGAAGATGAAATGCGGGAATACCAGGAACAACTCTTCCAGGAAGCCATCGAACCGATGAAGAAAGAACTGGACGTCTCCGGCGTCAACTATGAACTAAAACTGCGGATTGGCGATGCCCGCCAGCAGATCATCGCAGAGGCCAAAAACAACAATACCCGAATGATCGTGATGGGTTCCCGCGGCATGAACCCCATCCTCGGCGGAGTCCTGGGCAGTGTCAGCTATGGCGTTGTTAACGCAGCCGTCTGCCCTGTCACCATCGTTCCTCTAGCGTCGCCTCCGGAAACGAAAATGGCCTAAGGAAAAACAAGAAAGGAACGGCAGATAGGCGGAAATGCAAGGGGACGATTAGTCTCCTTCCTACTGGCAAAAACGTGACCATGATTATTTCCATAAGCGGAAGATTAGCGTAGTGGTGGAGCGTTGGATATAAGCATGGTCAAATCGTTGCATTGGAGCGCTTTGGTCATGAGAACCATCCCTTCCCGCGCAACTCCTCGCCTATCTCCCGACAACATAACACATGCTAACCGATCAACAAATCAAAGCGGAAGCGGCGCTAAACACCTCTTATTCCAGAGGTCTGGCCTGCTACCGCGCCGGCGACGTGAAAAAGCTGCGCTTTTTTCCGGATATTTCCGGTTTCGAAGCACGGGTAAAAGGCACCCGCTGGTACGACGTCGCGGTGGAATTCAATGAAAATCAAGAGATTGGTCATTATGACTGCACCTGCCCGGCTTACTACAGCTATGAAGGCGCCTGCAAACACATCATCGCCGTGATGAAAGCCATCCAAAACAACTGGCATCATTATTTTAGGCCCCTCCCGGCATCTCCGCCCTCCCTGCCGGCCAGCGCGCTCCGCGACCGTTTCGCGCCGGCCGGGACATCGCCCGGAACGTCTCCGGCAAAAAATCTGCCCCCTGCGTTGCCGTTCACCCCGGAAGCGCAAAACCTGCTGGCTTTTTTCAAGCATGCAGGGGCTGCAGCGGAACCGCCTGCCAAAACCATGATTCGTCTGCAGCCCCTGTACTGTTTGGACGAAACCGGCTATCGCAAAGAACATTGGCTGGAATTTTCCATCGGCACCGACCGCCTGTACGTGGTGAAAGATATTCCCCAATTGCTGACGGCTTGGCAGGACGGCCAGAGCCTGGTGTTCGGCAAAAACTTCACCTTGCAGCCGCAGTCTATGGCGTTCGATGAGCCTTCCGCCGCTTTGGCATCCATGCTGGAGCGGATTTTTCTTGATGAACAGCAGCGCTCTGGCTGGAGCTTGTCCCCGGCTTCCAGCCGGGTCTTTGGCGAGCCCCGGCGCTTGCGTCTGACCGATTCCCATTTACTGCTGTTTTTCACCCTCATGGCCGCTCATTCGTTTGACGCCCAAATCAACGGCCAACGCTTCGAAAACCTGACGATCGTCGAAGGCCGTCCGCCGCTGGCCCTCACAGTCAACGCGGTTTCCGGCGGCCTGCATTGCAGCTTGCAGGCACCGCCGGGGAGCTGGCATGGCTTGGATGCGCAATTCCGCTATTTATTCCATGCCGGGACGATCTATAAGACGGATCCTGATTTTTCCCAACAGGTCCGGCCGCTGCTTCATTGTTTTACGGCCGGAAAACCCTCTGTCCTGCCCATTCCCGACGAGGCGGTATCGGATTTTGTGTCCGGGACGCTGCCGGCGCTGGAAAGCATTGCTGCGATCGAAGTGGAGCCATCTGTGTATGACCGGTTTTACAAAGAGCCGCTGGAAAAGCGCGTGTATCTGGACAAATTCGGCGAAGGCATCAGCGCGCGGGTCGAGTTTCATTACGGATCGGTCGCCGTCGATCCACTGTCCGGCGCTTCCGCCAATGACGAAGCATTGCAGGGAAAATGGCTGCTGCGGTCGACCGTGGAAGAAAACCAGTTGCTGGCTTTGTTCCGCCGCCACGAGTTTGCCCCGCTTGGCAATACGTTGGCCCAGACGAATGAGGAAGCTGCTTTTTCCTTTCTGGATGAAACGTTGCCACAAGTGCAGGAAATCGCCGAAGTCTATTATTCCGACGCCCTAAAATCCGGCTGCATCCGGCAGCCTGCCAAAATCAGCGCCGCGGTGCGCCTCGATGCCGAACAGGACCTGCTCGATTTCTCCCTGCAGTATGAAGGCGCCTCCACCAAAGAACTGCTGGAGCTGCTGGCTTCGTACAAAATAAAAAAACGCTATCACCGTCTACGGGACGGAACGTTTATTTCCCTCGATTCCGCCGAATTCCGGGCGGCCGCCGATTTGATCGAACAGCTCGGGCTGAAACCGGCCGAAGTGGAAAAACAGCGGGCGACGCTGCCGAAGTACCGGGCTTTATTTCTCGACAGCCTGGCACGGGAGAGCGGGGACTTTTCCCTCGAACGCAACGGCGCATTCAAGCAGATGGTGCAGGATATCCGGGAACCGCATGACGTCGAGTACTCGCTTCCCGCCGGAATACAGGGCAAGCTGCGCGATTACCAGAAAACAGGCTTCAAGTGGCTGAAATCGCTGGCCCATTACGGCCTGGGCGGGATCCTGGCGGACGACATGGGCTTGGGCAAGACACTGCAGGTGCTGACTTTTCTCTTATCGGAAAAAGGGGCGCTGCCGGAGCCGTCGATTGTCATTGCGCCGACCTCGCTGGTCTATAACTGGCAGGATGAGGTGGCCAAATTTGCGCCGGACCTCAAGGTGGTTGTCGTTTCGGGACTGCAGCGGGCTCGTTTCAGCCAGATGCAGGACATCGAGACGGCCGATCTGGTGGTCACCTCCTATGCGCTGATCAAACGGGATATCGCGTTGTACGAAGACATGAAATTCAAGTATTGCTTCATCGACGAGGCCCAGCATGTAAAGAACGCTAATACCCTGAACGCCAAGGCGGTAAAGCGGCTGAAGGCGAAATGCTATTTTGCCCTGACCGGGACGCCGATTGAAAATAGCCTGACCGAGCTGTGGTCGATTTTTGATTTTCTCATGCCGGGGTACCTGCGGTCGCACAAGACGTTCAGCAACCGGTTTGAGATCCCGATCGTCAAAAACAAAGAGGAAAAAGCGCTGCAGGAATTGAACCGGCATATCCGCCCGTTTATCCTGCGGCGCATGAAAAAAGCAGTTCTTAAAGAACTGCCGGAAAAAACGGAAATTAAAATGACGAACGACATGACCGCCGCGCAGGCCAAGCTGTACAGCGCCTGGCTGCAGCGCGCCCGCTCGGAATTCGAAGAAGAGGTACTATCCAACGGGTTTGAAAAGAGCCAGATCAAGATTTTGTCGCTGCTTACGCGGCTTCGGCAGCTGTGCTGCCATCCGTCGCTGTTTATCGAAGAATACCATGGCGGCAGCGGCAAGCTGAACCTGCTGACCGAACTGATCAGCGATGCCGTCAGCGGAAAGCACCGCATCCTGCTGTTTTCCCAGTTTACCGGCATGCTGGACCTGATCCGGCAGGAATTGTCGGCTTTAGAGATCCCGTACCATTACCTGGACGGCTCGACCAAGGCCGAGGAACGGATCCGGCTGGTGCACGCCTTCAACGGCGGCGAAAAGGACGTGTTCCTGATTTCGCTGAAAGCTGGCGGTACCGGCCTCAACCTGACCGGCGCAGACGTCGTCATCCATTACGACCCGTGGTGGAATCCGGCGGTCGAAGACCAGGCCACCGACCGCGCCTACCGGATCGGCCAAAAGAATCCGGTCCAGGTCTACAAATTGATCACCAAGGGTACGATCGAAGAGAAAATCTATCTCCTGCAGCAAAAGAAAAAGGAACTGATCGACACATTGATCCAGCCCGGCGAACACTTCCTCAGCAAAATGAGCGAAACCGAAATCCGCGACCTGTTTTGGAGTTAGGCTTGACTTATTTTGAAAATTGACTTATTTGGCGATCCAGGAAACAGTTCTGGTGACCACTGCGGATTTGTTTTGTGTCCGTACCTGTGTTGCTCATTTTACACTTTTTTTTGGTCATCAAATTTGTTAATATAAAGAGTGAGGAAGAACAGAAGAAACCCGAAAGAAGCTGATAAAATGACCAATGAGGAGTTTCAAACAGCAGTACTCTCGGAATTAAAAAGCTTAAATGGTCGATTTGACAACATGGAAAACCGTATGGACCGCATGGAAAGCCAGTTTGCCAATCTGGATAGCCGCATGGATCGCCTGGAAAGCCGGATGGAATGTTTGGAAGGCCAGACAAAAGAGAACACCGGCATCATCAAAGCCTTACTGCATCGTACAGAGGAACTGGATGCAAAATATGACAATCTTCTCAATACGACAGCGACAAAAGACTCTATTGCCAAGCTGGATACAAAAATAGATCGCATGGGCGCCGATATTACCTTTCTCATCCGAAAAACAGCAGAACACGAAGACGATATCCGCAACCTGAAATTAATAAAATAAGTTGATAGGAACAATGAACAATTGATGCAACTACAACAACCCAAAAATAACCCGCAAGAAAATCGTATTGCTTGGGGCCTGCTGGCCCTGGTCTTTGCTTACATGCTGGCCTTAAACGTCCTGATGCCCATGCACCGGGACGACTACGGCTACGCGCTGATCTGGGGCACGCTGGACCACTTCAACTCCTGGGGGGACGTATTTCAATCCCTTTACAACCACTATATGACGCACGGCGGACGGATGGTGGCCTATTTGGTGCTGGACGGCTCGTTATATCTGGGCAAACAATGGTACAATCCATTCATGGCCTTTTGCTACACGGCGCTGATGGTCTTGATGTACTGGCACTCCCAGCGGAAAATCTCGCTCCGCTTTAACCCGTACATTTTACTGGTCATTATTTTGTTCGCCTGGCTGGGCTTTCCGCACTTCGCGGAAGTCAACCTCTGGATGGCCGGCGCGACCGGTTACCTGTTTACCGCCGTACTGATCCTCGCTTTTCTGCTGCCGTACCATTTCGCACTTTTGCAAAAACCGGTATGGAGCGACAATATGCCGGCCGTGGTGGGAATGTTCCTCGGCGGCATCCTGGCCGGCTGGACGATTGAAAATACCGCTGTATCCATGACGCTGGCAACCGCCGGCTTTACCTTGTATTTTTATAAGAAGAAGTCCTTGCAAAAATGGATGGTTTCCGGACTGCTCGGCGCCATTGCCGGTACCGCCCTGCTCGTCCTGGCGCCCGGTAACTACGTCCGGGCTGCTGCATCCACTACCAAATTCATTTACCATGTTACGAATTTAATCGCCGCCGGAGTCGAAACCCTGTTTTACGTCTTGCCGATCGTCTTGTTCCTCGTCTTCGTCTGGCGGTATTTATTGCTGAACTATGCCAGGAAAAAAGGCATCCTGGCTGCCGGCCGGCAAAATGCCAAGAACACGCTCACCGTCTCGACCGTGTTGATGGCCGGAGTGATTGCCTTTTTGCTGGTATCGTATCTGAACGATAATTTCTTCTCCCAATGGCTCGGCAATGCGCTGTATAATCAGGTCGCCATACAGTTCGGCTTCGCGACCGCCAAATTAAAAGCACAACTGTTCAATACCATGTCCGGACTAGAAGAAATGTTTGTGTATCTCCTGACCGTCTCGTTTATCTTCCGCTATGCCTGTACGAAAGCAGGCTTGCGCAAAAAAGACATCAAAGCCATTTCCGCTGCGGTTTCCTGGCGCGAAATGCTGGCTGCTTATCCGGCCCTCTACCACGCAGCCGCCTGGATCGCGCTGGCAATCGTCAACCATTTCGTGATGGTCGCTTCGCCCCGGTTTCCGGCCCGCGCCTCTTATGGATCGGTCGCATTCCTGATCATCGGCGCCGCCAGCGTGTTTACCATCCCGGAAGTGCGGCAGTATTGGCTGGACAATGGGCGTAAAAAAATCCTGATCGGCCTGATCAGTTTCATTCTGGTTCCGATGGCGGCGGCAACCCTGTACCAACATGCGGTGATCCACCGCGAAGACGGCCAGCGGATGGCCTATGTCGCCCAAATGGCCGCCCAAGGCCTCACCCGCCTTGAAGTGGAACCGGTCTCGATTAAAAACAGGGTGCTGCGGCACGTGTATTTTGAAGATCTGGACAACCGGGTCTCGAAGTCGCATCTCTGCGATTACTACCGTCTGGAAGACATCCAACTAAAGGGAAAGTAGACAACGGTAAAGCGTTGAATTGTTAAACTTGCGAATACCAGAACTGCTAGGCTCATGAGCAGAAGGATACTATCCATAAGCGAAGGTCAAGCGACAGAGTCGAAGCGTTGGATAGTATCCTTCTGCTCTCGATAAGAAACGAGGGTCCTGCTAAAAACATTCACGGTTTTCAGCAGGACCCTTTTCATTTACCTAGCATCCTTGAACGACACCAGTTGGATTTCTTTTTCCTTAACCAGACTAAGCACCCGGCTGCTCAACACTGCTGCCAGTTCTTCTTCAAACGGATGCGCCCAGCCGCACTCCGTGCTGAGAACATGGTCGTCATCGCCGGGATGGACCATCACTTCGCTGACGCCGTCCGGCAGGTTGCGGACAACATTTACCAGGCACTCTTCCCGCAGGCTGCCGCCCGCTACGATCCCAAAAAAGTGGTCGGGAACGCGAAAGCCGCGTTTGCGGGCCTTGGCTCTTGCCAGCCGGGCCAGAAACACCAGCCCGGCGCGCTTGATAAACTGGCCCGGTTGCTGGGGATAGCCGCCGGTAAACCCGAGCGGCACAACCGGAGTCCGCAGGGCCGTAATGTTATACTGTTCAGCCAAATCCAGGACAATCTCGATCACGCCCGGCAGTACATGCAAATGCTGGTGGCTGTCGATATGTGTGATCGGCAGGCCGCTGGCGGCAATTTTCTTCATTTGCGCCGTCAATTCCGTGCGCACATCCTCCAGCTTGATCCGGCCCCGTAAAAACCGGGGCAAAAATTGCGGATATTCCTGAAACAGGCGTCCCTTCTCATCAACCAGCGACGGGATCTTCGCCGGATCCATTACCGGTTTTTCACCAATCAACGTCAGATGAACGCCAATCCCCAAGTCCGGATGAGCAGCGGCCCTTGCAACCGCATCGTCAAACGCTTCGCCGCCCGGCATCAAAGAGGCGCTGGTGATGCAACCGGCTTCATACCCCTGTATGATGGCCCGGTTGACCGATATGTGACGCCCAAAATCGTCGGCATTTACAATTAATTTCTTCATATTCTCTCCTTTATAAGCCGTTAGCCGGTGCGATCAGGTGACCAAGGGGACGGTTAGTCTCCTTCTATCGGCAGAAACGGGACCATGATTATTTCCATAAGCGGAAGATTAGTGGTAACGGTGAAGCGTTGGATGTAATCATGGTCCCGCGAACCATCCCCTTGGCCGCAAAGCTCTGGATAATATCCGTCTGACTATTCTCGAAACTACTCACCAGTCTTCAGTCGCAACCGGAAGATCACATACTTGCTGGCGATATAGTTGAACACCGCCACAATCCCGCTGGCGATGATCTTGGATACGGCGTCATACACGCCCAGCCACTCCACCAGCACAATAATCGAAAAAATATCGACAAAATAGGACAACCCCCGGAAAAACAGAAAGCCGGACGCCTCCTTCACCAGCACCGATCTGTTCGTCTCTTCGCTTTTGAATACAAACAGCTTATTCGTAATAAACGCGAACACCACCGCCAAAATCCAGGCCAGTGACGCCGACACTTTATAATCCAGATGCATGAGCTTCGTAAAACCCATATAGCTCACAAAATTCACAACCGTTGTCAGGATGCCGAACAAGATATATGCTCCGGTTTCCCCTTGTACTAACTTTTTCAATCGTCCTTCACTCCATCAGCCCGAACTCCGCGGCTTCCTTCGCGGTACAATACCCTCTTGCCGTTGTACTCATTCACCAGATATAGCGGCCGCCGTTTCGTCTCGTTGAATACCCGTCCCAAATATTCGCCAATGATCCCGAGGAAAATCAGCTGGATTCCGCCGAGAAACAGAATTACCGTGATCAGGGTCGGGTAGCCCTGTACCGGATCACCGAACATGAGCGTGTTGAAAATAATCACTGCCATATAGGCGAACGCAAAAAAGGAAACGATAACACCAACCACTGAAGACAGCCGCAGCGGCAGTGTCGTAAAGGAGGTAATCCCCTCAATAGCCAGATTGATGAGGCCCAACAGTCCCCATTTCGTTTCGCCGGCCGCCCGTTCCGCCGAATCAAACAAAATTTCTTTTTTCGTATAGCCGACCCAGCTAAACAAGCCTTTGGTATAGCGCTGGGTCTCGCGCATCAGCTTGATCGCCTCCACGCACCGCCGATCCAACAGCCGGAAATCACCCACGTTTTCCTGGATTTTGATCGTCGTAATTTTTTGCAAAAACCGGTAAAACGTATTGGCAGCCCAGCGCCGCAGAAAATGTTCCCCGGTCCGTTTTCTCCGCTTGGCGCTGACATCGTCATAACCCTGCTGCCAATAGGAGATCATTTCCGGGATCATCTCCGGCGGATGCTGCAAGTCGGCATCCATGATGATCACGGCATCACCGGTCGCGTAATCCAGCCCGGCGATCATGGCCAGTTCCTTGCCAAAATTGCGCGACAGGTCAAGGTACGAGATCCGTGGGTCCGTCTTGGCCAACGACTTGATGATCGCCACCGTATTGTCGCAGCTGCCGTCATTGACGAACAAGACTTCAAAATCGCAGTCGCTGATCCCATTGATTGCAGCCATAAGCCGCTCCCACAGTTGCCCGATGACGGCTTGTTCATTATAGCACGGTATGAGAACCGTTATTTTGCTCACTTATTTCACCCTTTCCAGTAAACCGGTCAACATTAAATATATTACGACATTATAACATATCATAGCATATTTTCCGGATAAAATAAAAAGAACGGCATCAAAATCCGTTCTAATTACAATATTCACCAAAACAGTCATTCTGAACTCATTCTACTATAGCAGAACCAATCAAAGATGGTTTTCAGCCAGCCATTTTCCGACGTGCATCATGTACATTTTATTGATTGTCTGTAATTCATGCACTATCTGCTCATTTTCTCTTTTCATTTTTTGAAGATTGCGCAAAGCCTCTTGCGTCTTGTCAAATAGGCGCCGTTCGAAGCCCTTTAAGTTCGTTTCTACTACCCTATTTGCCAAGCCAATATCTTCGTACAATTTTCTATGCTTATGGTAACTAACAATACCAATGGTAGGCGTCCCCACCGCAATTGAACAGATATTTGAATGGTACCGCATTCCCAGCGTTAAATCACTTTTCTTATACAAATCAATGGAATAACCCCCATCAGTTACCGTTCCATTTAAACACGGGGCAACCGAAACCATCGTTCTCAGATAAACATCTTTTATTTTCCGAAACACTCGTGACATGATTTCATAGTCTTTCAGAATATGGGGCACAAACACAAAATGAATGTCCTTTTCGGTTTCTAGTATTGTATTGACATACGAACTAAAGCCTTCTACAAATTCTTCTTCGGAAATGTGACTGGGTGAATTTTGCGGAGTATACCGAATTTCCGGCATGTCGCCTGCAATATTGACTGCTATAATCCTTTTATTTTCTGGAATTTCCGGATGGTGATATTCTTTTGGACTGACAAAAAATCCACCATCCGGTATTTTCATTATTTTGTCGGTAATCTCTTTATCATAGTATTTTTGCAATATCTGCATCGAACCATCGTTTCTTACCGTTACGATATATTTACTCGAATTAGTAATTGTATGCAAAAAATTCCCAAACTTATTTCGAGTGCTTTGTGAAATACCTTTGCCATCATCCACTCCTAAGCAATTAAATAAAATAGGCGGATTGATTTGGGCCAAGATTTCATCAGAAATATCAATCGTTGTCCCGGTCGCCGAATAATCCCAAGCAAGCTCAAAAAAATTCCCTCCGCCAATAATAATTAGGTCAAACGTATTGGCATACTTCACAAAATTCTCATCAAATTTCCTTAAGCCCCACGATTTGTAAAATTCCCTAATCTCAAGATTCGTATAATTCACTTTTCTTCCAGTTTCTCGCGCAAGTGAAGTCCGGAACCCATTATGATTTGCAGCATCTCCAATATTTCCATTAAAGCTTGCGATGTGTAATGCCTCAATGCAGTTCTTTCTCATACGTAAACTTCCTTTATTGTCAGTTATTCATTGATCCCGCTAAAATCACCATAAATTATCACAGTCTGCAAAATAAGAGAAAATCTTTTACGGTGTAGCAGCCGCTTCTTCTAAATATAACTCCGCAATCTTTAAATCTATCGGTTCATCAATATCAATCGAATGCAGCCGATCCATGATGTAACCAAATTGATTGTCATTAAAACTGGTGTTGCTATCGAGGTCGGCAATGTAATTAATGTAGATGGCGCCATTCACCTTATAGTATTTCGGCATATCCTGCCTTCGTACCGTACTGTTCAATTTTAGCAGGGGAGCTACCTGCATTCTGTTGTCAATCGTTCTCAATAGAATCGGATGTTCTTCGACTTCACAAATGCTGACCAGGCTTGCATAATTATTTTTTATAAAACTTTCGATGGCTTCATCAATTTCAGCAGTCGTTCTGAGTGGTTGCGTTGGCTGCAAAAGCAACAAAATATCGTATTGTTCATTCCGTCTATCAAGCTCTTCAATTGCATGAAGTACTGCATCTACCGTCTTGGAAGTGTCCAATGCCAGATAGTCCGGCCGCATAAATGGTACTCTGGCGCCATATTGGCTGGAAACAGCAGCAATTTTTTCACTGTCCGTCGTAACAACCACGGAATCAACATATTTGCTGTTTAGCGCGGATCTGATTGTATGCGCAATAAGCGGCAAACCAGCAAGCAATTTAATATTTTTATCCTTGATTCCTTTGCTGTTCCCCCGAGCCGGTACTAACGCTAAAATCCTCTTATTCTCAATCATTAAATGTCACCTAAATCAATAAATTTTTTCTGAATATCAATTTCCCATATATTTTTCGTTTTTATGATTTTCAGAAACTCTTCCGTGCTGTTTCCCTGTCCGAACATTGTAGTTGCCGTTCTATATTGCGCAACACGATTGATCGCAGACAAAATTTCCGGAACTTCTTCCCGGACAGATTGAATATTTCGCAGTTCTGCCAATTTATACCGTCCATACTGCCTGGTTCCGATATCGATAGAGGGTGTCCCGTAGATACAAGCTTCACGCACTCCTGCACTGGAATTGCCAATAATAAAATCAGCATTTTTAAGCAACGTTAAAAAGTACTCAAATCGCAAGGACGGGTAGACCTTGAATCTGGGATTATGCTCCAGTTGCTTGAGTTCATTAATGATGATTTCCGATCCGGTGTCATTGTTCGGATATACAACAATGTAATTTTTTTGTGATTGCATTAATGCTTCCAAAACAATTTTTATGTTCCGGCCGATTAGATGGTTTTCTGTTGTCACAGGATGGTACATAAATAACGCATAATTATCAAACGGTATTTCGTAATATTCTTTTACCTGCATAATTTCAGGTAAACTTACAGACAACATGACATCAATGTCAGGCGAGCCGATGACAAAGATGTTTTCCTTCTTTTCACCCAGTTGAATGAGCCGCACCTTTGCTTCCTCGTTCGAAACAAAATGCAAGTGGGCAAACTTCGATACGGCATGCCGTATGGATTCGTCTATCGTTCCTGAAACTTCTCCGCCTTCAATATGCGCTACGATGATGTTATTCAGCGCCCCGACAATAGCACCCGCCAACGCATCGATCCTGTCGCCATGGACCACGATCATATCCGGTCTTTTTTTATTGATATACCCACTCAGGTAACAGATTGTATTACCTAAATTAATGCTCATACTTTTGGTGGGTTCCAGTCCATAAGCAACATAAACATTTTTATAGTGATCCTTCAATACCTCGTTATACGTATTGCCAAATCGTTCAATTAAATGCATACCGGAAACATATATATATGCTTCAAAAGCCTCGCTATCATCTACACAGCGAATCAACGGTTTGATTTTTCCATAATCGGCTCTGGTTCCCGTAATAAATAAAATCTTTTTTTTCTCAATCATGGCTCAAAGTCCTGTATCATATCATAATCAAGATGTTGGTCTTTTTCAATGTCACAGGTAGCAATTTTCCCTAACACTTCATTATATCTCTCAGCCAAAATTTTCCCCGTCCCGGGCCGTTTCACCCAAATATTCTCTTTTGTGTATGTGTCGCCTTTTTTTATGTCTTTGATTGCCACTACAGTAGCAAATGCGAAATCAATAGTAATTTGTTCTTCTTGGGCAGCCGTTTTACTGCCGCCCAGCATGTCCGGGACTTCATTGGCAGCTTGCAGAAGCTTTCTCAATTCGTTTTCGTCCATGGAACAAACAATATCCGGTCCCTCTCTATCCATATGATCCGTAAAATGTCTCTCCACCAGGGTTGCACCCAAGGCAATCGCAGCAATACAGGCATTATTATTCAACGTATGATCAGACAACCCAACCGGAACATCCGGAAATTCCCGCATAAGTTCCTGCATAGCACCTAGACGAACAAGCCTGGGGGCGGTTGGATACAGGTTAGTGGTATGCATAAGAGCATACGCTACACCTTTTTTTTCAAGAACATCTACCGCTTTGGCAACGCTTCGTATATCGTTCATCCCGGTGGAGACAATCATCGGTTTTCCAAAAGAAGCAATGTGCTCCAGCAAAGGCAAGTTGTTCATTTCACCCGATCCGATTTTATAAGCCGCTACGCCAAATTTCTCCAGCCGGTCCGCTGCGGCTCGGGAAAAGGGGGTACTCAAAAATAGTAAGCCCAACCCCTGCGTATAGCGCATGAGCTCAAATTCTTCTTCTTCATTCAGCGCGCAACGGCTCATGATCTCATAAATGGATACATCGGCATTGCCCGGTATAATTTTTTTTGCTGACGCACTCATCTCATCTTCCACGATGTGGGTCTGGTGCTTTATCAATTTTGCGCCGGCTCGAGCAGCTGCGGCGACCATTTCTTTTGCTACTTTCAGGTTTCCTTCATGATTAATTCCAATATCAGGAATAACCAACGGTTTGTATCCTTCACCAACGCCGATATCACCTATAAAAAAGCTCTTTTTCCCCATAGTCATTCCTCCGATCTATTTTTCATGCTTTGTTTTTGTTTTTGTACCTAAAAACGCTATAAAGCAACCACGTCTTCTTGAACTTGCCAGGCAACGTTCTAGTCCGTCAAATATTTTTGCATCTCATTTATAGTCGCAGGTATTTTTACACCTGATTTTTGCATATTCATTTTGAGAATTGAATATTTGTCCAATGCAGTTTCATCTAAGCCAATGAGGTGTAAGGTGCTTAGCAAAACCAGTCCTTGATTTTGTGAAAAAACTTCTGCATATAACATTGCCGACGATCCAAAACTAATTAAATATTTAATCGTACTGTATTTTTGCAAGATAATTTCTATTGGTTCATACGTTTCAAAAAACTGCATACCGGGAACTTCTCTACTGTATTTTTCAAGTTTATCAGCGTGTTCCGCCGGATGAGGTTTGTATAGTAATTTCATATTTCTTTTGGAAAGCATTTTTTGTATCTCAGACAACAACTTAATTTCCGTCTCGGCACTGATGACTTTTTGATCAACCTGCTTATTGCCTAAATATAAGGCAACTTCTCCTTGTTCCAACGCCTTGTATTCATCCATCATCGGGGTCAGTCTCTGCAATGCCAAGGTAATGGCCGATTTTTGGATTGCTATTGGATCCGGAGAAAATCGTTCCAACAACTGCGGCTTATACAGATAGTCTGCCGTTCCCGCTTTGGCAGAGCCGATACTGTCAAAATTATACACCATATCCGATTTTAGACCTACGATACAGCGCAATATTTTCAGCAAAACAAGTTCAGAAATTTTTGATGTCCATTTGCGTTTTTTCAGAAAGTAAGAGGCGCTTCCTTCATCAAACCGAATATACTTGGTATTTCTGACTAATTCAACCGCTAATTGATTGCCTAACATTTTATCGTTAGCCAAATACACTTGATCAATAGTTCCCTCCAACAGCAACTTGGTTCGATACTCATCCAACAGATTCTTTAAACCCTTCTTTTTTATTTCTTGTTTAATATATCGTTTGTCAATAACAGTGATCCTTGACCAAATACCCGGATCACTTGCCATTTTAGCGAGGCATTTGCTCTTTCCCCAAGCAGGATATCCTTTCGGGGTAAGCAACAGTAACTGGTTCTTCATTCCTGCCGTAACTGAATTGGCCAAAATGTAGGCCGTCAGCATATGCAGCGGCGTATTTACAATATATAAGTTATTCAATCTTACTAACCCCCTGCGCTGCAAAAATAGTTTTGGCCATTATTTATGATAATTCATTTTCTGCCGGTTGTCTTCCGTTTTTTTCATGTTTGCGTTATTTATTATACTGCTATCGAATGGTTGCAACAAGCGCAAATCTATTTACAGGTTCTCCGTTGTTATGAAAACGAGTCGTTGCACATCGCGCTTTAATTCTGCAGGATGGAGCCATTCCTGAACCATGAACCGCAATATTCTTTCATCAGTTACATCAACATCACTCCGCTTAATGCGAACTATGTACTCGGGAGACTTTTGTTGATAGCTGCTCAGCAGGTATTGGTCCTTCCGCCGAAAGTGAACTCCGTCAACTTCCGCTTTGCCATGATAAAACTTTTCATAGTTTAATCCCAATCGCCGTTCATCACCAAAAGCCTGTTTCATAAAGGCCACATATTCATAAAACCTGTAATTTCGCTTGAAAACATTGAGGTCAGTCGTATTGTCTTGAAACAAAAACGTGGTGTGTTCCTGAAGCACCGGACTATTTCTTACGTTTTCAATTACGGCAAGCTGCTTGTACCAATCTTTTTCATAATCCATATAAATTCGACCATTCATTGCGATGAAAGTAACGGTCAATACGGCCAACATTACTTTACGAATTTTTTCTTTTTCTTTTATTATCTCAAAGCGGTTGATTAACAATCTTGTTCCATACGTCAAAATCATAGCCACACTAAGCGGTATTAAGAGCTGATGACGGGTAGAGTGGAAATCAAGAGTAGGAAAGTTGCCAACTGCAAAATAAGGAAAAACTGCAACAAAGAAACAGCCGATTCCCAATGCTAAAAACCGCCTGTCATAAATTAATTCTTTACCCGCATATTTTTGTGAAAATCGATACAAGAAATAAATCAAACAGATCATCAATGTAGGCGCAGGCCAAAACAATACAGCTCGATCAGTAGCAAGCACAACCGATCCATAAAAAGAACCAATTGCCAAGATAGGAGATCCTATAATATTCATGATACTGAAGCTATTGTACCCGGCATACATGCCGTAAGGAACTAAAAATGTTTGTTTGACGCCCCAGTAAACCAGGGGAAGAAACAGTACATCCAGATAGAAGATGCACTTTGTCAGCAATAATTTTACATTGGTAATAGCAATCTGTTCAATATATAGAATATAAAATAACAGCAACACGTAAAAAACAAGTAACGAATTCGTCGTAAAGCTGATAAAAAATAAAATGAGGGAAATAATTCGAAGAACACTGTTTCTTCCATTAAGATATTTGGCGAACAGCAGAAATGCGAAAAAAAACAGTCCATACGAAAATGCGTACTGAAAAACTGAGTATACCACTCTATTCAGGTTACACGGAAAAACCGTAAAAATGATAACCACGAACAACCGTGCTTCGTCGTCCATCTCACGGATATTTTTTAATATTCCATTCAGAGACAGCGATGCCAGCAAAAAAGAAAAAAATACGATTCCATGAACTAGCGTAATCCCGTTTGGCAACGAGAAAATATAATTGCCGATATAACCTGCCCACGGTGCGCCAATTTGCTTTCCTGCCTCAAGCAATAGATTGGGATCAAGCTTATACCATAGCCAATCATCCCAATACAGCCCCTTGTTGAAGAAAATCAGGCCATGTGCCAAGGTATAAATACCAATAATCCAGAACACAATTGGATCAAAAATACATTTTTTCATAAAATCCCCTGTCTGCTTCATTTGATTGTATTTCATTTTTAAGTTTTCTTAACTTAAAATGGGTGTTCATAGTCTGGAGTTAAAAAGTATTCGTTAACTATCTTGGTTTTAGTTTTGCTGAATATTGATTTTGTTTCCCATGCTATCATTATAACTTAGTTGTATTGACCCCCTAGTTTCTGCATAGGTTGTCAGAATAAATTAGCCACTAGAACTCATACAATCTTAATTTCTTGAGTCCTTGCAATGGCTGGCTCTGGTATCCTAAAGATTGATGAGGACGATCCATATTGTAATGTTTCTCGCACAACCATCACAGTAGTTTGACACACTTTCTTTTTTCTTGCTTTGGTTGTTAGTAGAAGCTGCGACGCGCAACGCCGAACCACTTGCAAGATGTAGTGGTCGGAACCATAATCCCTTGTTTTTTGTAATCGACTGCGAAGCCTTTAGTCTTTCGACTCCGAACCCGACAGGCGGGAGAGCTTTTTTAGAAGATCGTTTTGCGGACCAGTTCGCCAACTTTCGCACGAAGATCTTTGATTTCAGTTTCATATTGTGGTTCAATATCCTTAGGTCGTTGGTTTTCCATTTCTGCCATTGCGTCGACCACCCAGGTTTCGATCTCATTGATCGTCAGGTCATACGTTCTTGTTGCTTGTGCTGCAGTCGTATTTCCACGAATGATGTCAAGAACAGAATAATCCGAACCAATTTACACCACCAGTCCGGTTTGTATGAACCACCGTTCCGGAATGATGGCTTCGCCACACCAGTATATTCAAAGAAGCAAAGCATCTTTTCTTTTCGCAGTTCACCCACGATTTTCTATTTCTTCTTGCAATTGTTCTTTTTCCATCTTCATCATCCCCCTTACGCACAATGATGTGCGCAGAAACCAGGGGGACAATACACCAATTAGCTGCCCCCAAATTTGGACAAAAAGAACTTCGAGCTTATTTTCCAAGTTCATCAAGAAAAATTGCATGGAAATCATGCACCCTGCCATCTCTTTCAAGCGAGCAAAAATCCGAGCCAGGCTATACTTGCGTTTACCGTCCCAAATTTACTTCCGACGCATTGCGTTGTCTGGCATCCAGACATTTGCGGCTTTACGCATTGCACTGTTAGCAAGTGGTTTGCCCAACCGCGATCCGCTGAGACGGATCCCATGCTCTTTGCAATACGATAGGTTTTCCCAATTGCGATAATCCGATCGAGCAATACCGTTTCCGGATAACAACTATGTCGCTATGCTATAACGTTCAATAGTTTCCTAAAATGTCTTAACTTCGTTGTATGAATCCTACGATAGATTTTCAATGCGGCTGTACCCATTTTACAAACTAATTGCTACCTTGGTTCCAAACTCAACGGCGGGCCCGGCTTTGCCCCAGACAATCGGCCGGATATACGGCTGAGAAAGGTTTACAATCCGATCGCTAACTCTGTAACTGCGAGATTGATACATCTGCTTTTGCTGAGCGAATGGTCGAAAGCAACCTGATTTGTAGCTGCGCCAGTCTGCGAGACCATCGAGTTGTTATTCGGAGATCTGTTCCAACACACGCTCCACAATCTTCAGATTTCGTTTTACATATTGCAATGTTTTTTCAACTTTTTACGGATCTGTTTCTTGCAGAGACTGCTTTATTAGGTAAGGGTCAAATAGACTTTTCTGGCTGTTTCACGGTAAGTTCGTGGTCTTCTCTGCTGTTCGGTGTTTGGTTATGCCTATTCTTGTTAATTCAGACCGGCGTTCCTGCATTATCCGACCATCATTCTTTTCTTATCCGTCCAAAGACCTGCACCTAATGAATGGAATGTAATGTAATATAAATTATTTATTCTTTGGTTAGATAAACTAACTAGATGCTTAACAAAGAATATTAGTATAAATATTTTCTTTTATAGACACTAATTAGATATCCTTTATCGATTATCTCATAGTCGGGTTTTATTTGAACAAATAATTCTTTCAGTAAATTCAGCTCTTGCACTCTGCTTACTGATTGACGATGCACATAACGGTAATCCCGAGATTGCCTTGCAATAATTGGAGCTTCTACAGAAACAATGTCCTGGTTTAAATTTCTCTCAATATCACTGTCCACAAAAATATAAATTGGTTTTTTTCTCTTTATTGTGTCTATACACATTTGCATTTCTTTATTCGTTATTAAAAACTTCGATACATCTAAGAAAGGCAAATCATTATATCGATTTGATAAAAGTGGTAGAATTGTATCATACTTCGAGATTAAACATATATTGTTATTTGGTGAATATTTATGTATTTTATTAACTGCATCATAAAAATATTTCGGGTTAGCAGTAGAAACTACATGCATACTGTCAAAAGTCCATTCATAGTTGACATGAGTCGTAAAGACTTGCTCAAATTCTCGCTTAGAGTGGTAATAATGACTAACGGCTGGAATATACGTAATAAATGCTAAAAAAAGTAATCCCGCGATTATGCTTTTGTTATATTTTTGAAATACGTCTAGATTTTCAATGGCTAACTTTATAAATAACACTATTAACAATGCTATTATCGATCCGATACCAAATAAATGTGGCTTTTGACCTGTCCATAAATAATAGATAAACATCCCTTGTGCATATATTAACAATAATAATGCAATATATCTTTCAGCATCGTTACTTTTTTTAGCAATTGCAAACGTTAAATAACCCAAAACGATTATCACAAAGGTTGCATACTGCTTTCTTATATTTACAGGATATCCAATTAAACCATTAATATAGTAACTGGACATATAATCAGGTCCAACTTTCCCGTATAAATAACAAAAGATTCCTGAGATTAGAATTATCGGAACCCAAATTATAAGTTTTTTAAAGTCGTTTTTATTGTAAAAATAAGTAAATACCGCAACAGATAAAGCAACAAACCCAAAGAGCCCCATTTGTGAATTATTTAAAATTCCTATTAAAGAGAATAAAAATGATATTGCCATATATAATATTTTTTGAGTTTTAAAAAATTTAAAAATAAACCACATTATAATTATATCAAAAAAATGTCTAATAGGATTTTCACCTGGTTCTAAATATATGCTATAAAATCCCATATTATTAAGTGCTGAAAACGCCAGTAATAAAAGTATTAGAATATATTCTTTCTTTCTAAACAACTGAATTGCAAACGCAATATAAATTCCATAATAAATATAATATACAGAATTCCAATAATGGAAATACTTTTCGAACGTAATTCCCCCAGTAAAGCTCATTAGTGACTTTATTATGATTACATTTAACCAACCGTACTGCATAAATATATTATCTAAGCTGCTCCCAAGAGCATATGCATTTATTGGACCTAAAACAAAATTATGATGATGCAACAACCATCTATTTAAAATTTGTTCATTAAATTCATAACGATTATTTTCCAAAAATTGTTTGACATTGCCATCAATAGGTTGTTTTTGGCGTAACTTAGAAAAATAATAATAATTATTGAGATATAAATTTTCGATCTCTTTCTTATCATTATTATCAGACATAATTCCCAATAATAATGTATAGTCATCTAGGCTAATTTCGTCATTAGCACATAACGCATTTATAGAAAAATTATAATAAAATTTTTCCTTATGACCTTTTTCATTGAGAAATTGAGCTAAAGCAGGAGTTAACGAAACTTTTGCATATGTTCCTTCTTCAGGTACAGAATTATTTCCATTATCCCTTTCTATGTCATAATGTTTATTGATGCCAAATAATCTTTTCTGATTAAAAAAATCAATATTATTAAATTTATCTCCGGCAATGATAGTTTCTTCTGGAATATCAAAAAATTCATTAATTATATATACTTTTTGAAATACTAACGGATACATAATATGACAAAACTGCACAATCAGTAAGCAAAATATTAAACCATAAATTCGGTTAATATAAATTCGATTA
Source organism: Bacillota bacterium (assembly GCA_017861495.1). The sequence goes on along the minus strand of JAGFXW010000002.1, from coordinate 5,525 downwards.
ATAGTTTTTTGCTTGAGCAGTATTATATACTTGTAGTAATATGGGAAAGAGAAAATTATTAACCAAATAATCCCTATAGCCAACCCATTACTGGAACCATCTAAATTCTTATTATATAATATTAAATTTAAAGTTAAGATAATAAGATAATACCGTTTGGGATTTTGTATATTACATTCTAATTTTCCATTATTATATTTGTTAATAAAGTTAATTATTATGAGATAAAAAAATATAGTTAAAATTGATGCTCCATAAAATATTAATTCGAATTTCTTACTTGGGAAAAACCAATTACTTAAATATTCATAATAAAAAGGTATCCACTGTTTCAGAAAAGATTGCTCAAAACTATCGACAATGCTTTTTATTACAGCGATTAAGCCAACCAAGCAGATTAAAAAGTGGCGTAATAGCAAAGATTTCATCCTTCCATTATTTATTTGAAAATGCATCCATAATGCTCCCAGTGTTTATCAAGCAAGTTGTCGCGTGATCTGAAAAAAATTGTTGTGTAAGATCGCCTGGCAATCCCTTTTTTTGCAGTAAGCATCGGACGCCGGGGCTAGGCGGAAGGCTTTCAAATTCTTCTTGATGTACGGTGGTTAATACCGCTTTGGTTTCTTATTCCGTGAGCTTATGAGAAGGAGTTTTCCGTTGAGCGTGCGGGCGTTGATCTTCTTGCAACTGACTGAGTATTCATGCGGCATCCGGCCACCAATCCTGTGACATCCGGCCAGCGATCTTATCACATTCGGCCACTGTTCTTGCAACATCCGGCCGATAAACCGGCACCTCAAAAAAACAAATCCTGTACAATATAGTAAATATATGTATGTGTATGGGAGGAAGAAAATGATGTGCGAAGAACCGTTGAAAATCTTAGAAATCCTAAGACTGACGGAACAGGGCTATTCTCAAAGAGAAATTGCCCAAAGTGTCAAATATGGTAAATCCACTGTCGGAGAAATCCAGAAACGCTGCCGGAATTGTAAACTCCAGTATGATGCCGCAGCCGCAATGACCAATGATGAGATCAAGGAACTACTTTATCCAAACAATTTCGGCCACTTTATTAAAGAAGATCCGAATTGGCCTGCCATTCATCAACGATTACGAACAAATAAACGGCTAAATTTGCAATACCTTTGGGAAGAATATAAAGCAGAGAACACGAATGATCTAAGTTATAGCCGTTTTTGCAACCGGTATCTTACCTAGAAAAACGAAACCGGTAAAAATGTGATCATGGCTCAAAACCGTGACCCGGGCAAAGAATTGTTTGTAGACTGGATGGGCGATACACTGGAGTGTGTTGTAGACAGCGCCACCGGCGGAATTCTTGCAGCCCATTTCTTTGTGGCAACCCTGGGAGATAGCTCTTATCCCTACGTGGAAGCTTTTCCTGATGAAAAATTAGATAAATGGCTGTTGGCTCATGTGAATGCGCTCAGGTATCTGGGTGGTATTCCACGAGTGATTGTGCCGGATAATTGTAAAACGGCTACTACCAAACCAAGGAACTATGATCCGGCCATCAATCAATCGTATTGGGAATTTACCAAACACTACGAGGTCGCTATCTTACCGGCAAGAATTCGGGAACCTCAGGATAAAGCCTCGGTAGAAAGCAGTGTTGGCTGGCTGGAAACATGGCTTGTAGAATGGTTGCGCGGCAAACGCTTCTTTGGGTTTGAAGCACTGAACGCCGAAATACAATCCCGTGTACAAGAACTGGTCAAGCGTCCTTTCCAAAAGCGAAAGGGCAGCCGACAGAGTGTTTTTGAAACCCTGGATAAGCCAGCGTTACGACCATTGCCTTATACGCAATTTGAATATGCGGATTATGTTGTCCGCAGAGCGCCGGCAAATTACCATGTCGAATACGATGGTTTTTATTATTCGGTGCTCCATGGCTTATACAAGCAGTTGGTAACCATCAGAGCCACTGCAACAACGATCGAGATTCTCAACGACAATCGTGAGCGTGTAGCGATCCATAAAAGACGACAGCCCGGAGCAAGATACGTAACCCATCTTGGCCATATGCCTTCGCATCATCGACACCAACATGATATGAACCATTTTGACAGGGCCAAATACCGTATGTGGGCCAGAAACATCGGCAGACAAACCTTCGCTGTCATTGACCGTCTACTGACTGTCTTCACAGATTGTCGAAGAACAAGCTTACCGGTCTTGCATGTGCATCCTGCAATGCTCCAAGAAATATGGCAATGAACGTCTGGAAGCTGCCTGTGCGAAAGCCGTTGCGATGAATTCGTACACCTACTCTACCGTAATCACCATACTAAAGAATGGCCAAGATAAAGTTCTTGTTGCTACACCCAGCAAACCAACGCCCCAGCATGAAAATCTACGTGGCTCTGAAGCCTACGTTTAGGTGGCGAAGCAGATGATCAACCAAACAATAGATAAGCTAAATAGTATGCGACTGCGAGCCATGGAGCAGGAATACCGACGGCAAATCGAATTACCTGCCAATGCAGAACTCAGCTTTGATGAGCGTCTTGCCATGCTGGTGGATGATGAATGGCTAGCTAAAGCAAACAATCGATTGCAGAGATTCTTACGGGAACCCTCTGCAACTTTAGAGGATATTAACTTTGAGTCAAAAAGAAATCTGGATAAACCCACCATTGGCCGCTTGGCTGATTGCGTCTGGATGAAGGAGGGCAGAAATCTCATCGTCACCGGAGCCACCGACACCGGGAAAACTTTCCTGATCAGTGCCTTTGGGAATGCTGCCTGCAGAAAAAACTTGAAGGTGCGCTCCTACAGAGTAAACCGGCTCTTGACGGATCTGGCAATCGGCAGAGGAGACGGCTCTTACAACCGTCTGCTCAATGAAAAAGGTCCAAGCTTAAGGCCGCATTATCCTTCGAATGAAAAGGACAGTGGCGCAACCAAATAATTTATGTTACACTCCATGCAAGAGGTGCCGGCCCTTGGCCGGATAAGACAAGAATGCTGGCCGGATACTGCAGGAATGGTGTCCGGATATTTTAGGAGTGCTTGGCCGGATGTTACAGGAACGCCGGTCTGAATTAACAAGAATAGTCAAACTGACCGCCCTTGCGCCACCGTTGCAGTGTCCGGATGGTAATACCGAGGCCTTCGCAGGCTTTTGTTTCTCTGTCCCCATTTTCCTTGGCTTCTCTGATCAGCTCGACAGCCATTGTGCGATCTGAGGCGCTGATCAGGCGTCCTCGCCGTCCCCCCCAATCGCATCGGCTTTTTTTCGTAACACGAGCAGCGCGGCTGCTTCCGCTAAAGCCGCTTCTTTACGTCGTAGCTCTTTTTCTAATTCTTTTACCCGTCGGCTGGATTGGTTAAGTTCCTGCTGATAGCGAGCGGCTTCTTTGGCAATACCGCCATTGGCTTGCATACAGGCATCCCGCCAGGCATGAACCTGCTCGGCAAAGAGTCCTTTGCTCCGAATACTCAGCCAGTTCTGCTTCGTTCATCTTTGCCGTTTCCATAACGATTAAGAATTTATCTTGCGTATTCCAACGCTTCGCCTCCTGATTGTCCGCAGGTGCAGCATGTCCATCTCTGCGTACTTTTCGTCTCCACTGATTTAAGGTTGCTTCGGGCAAACCGGTTTTGCGAGCAATTTGACTAATCGACTTATTTTCCGGTGGCATCATTTGCGCAATGATTGTGTTTTTTAATTCTTCACTGTATTTTGGCATCGTCGTCGCTCTCCTCTGAGTTCATTATATATTTTTCTCAGAGTCTTGCGACTTCTATTTTGACACATAGGACTCTCTAATGTCAATGCAAGGGCACGCTCCAGGCAAACGAACACAAAGCCTTTATGTAGGTAAATGCAGGTAAAATCAATCCCAAAAACCTGATTCGCTTTCGTATTTGCTACGATCCGCAACAGGTACTGCTAGACATCCTTCTTATGAGATAGCATTTACTTGAATTGGACTAAGAGTAGAGCACATAAAGGATCATCAGGCACATAGGACATGAACTCTTTTGTGATCGACCAGCAATTCTTCTTGTTGCAACTTCTGTGTAATTTTTCGATATCTCCGGGTTTATTCTTCTGCATAAAGTTCATCAATCCGCCCCATGATTAACATTTCAAAACCGCTTACACGCGGTTCGAATGGAGTTTGATAGATGCTGATACGATTGACCGCAAACATGTCTTTTTATCGTTTTATGACAATCCGTTTTTCTTTTCGATCAATGCAAAGAATACACGGACAACCCTCCTATCTCATTTTGAGTCTACGAGTATGTCCGCATTTCCTTTCTTACAATTTTCCAGATTGCAGCTCCGAAACAAAGCGGATACAGTGGCTTGTAGTTTTTTCTACCCACGAAACCGCGTATAAAATTACACCTAACAACAACATTGATGTGTTTTACAGCCGTGCCGGTTCATTGGTGACTGCAGTTGTTAATTGATTATGAGCAGCTCATCCTTCGGGGTGGACGGCTTTTTGCGTTTAAAATGTAATGCAGAAATAATTGCAAATTATCAATCGAACATCTACCTTTAACGAAACTCATCTTTATGAGTAAAGCAATCTGTCAATGCATCATACTTGTCTGTTGATTACAAGCGAAAAAATCCGGGCCCAAATTGATAGTTTTTTTAAGTAATAGACGACTAAGTAATTAAACAATGCACAAATCAACGATCCTAAGATATATACACTAAGAGCAGTTTGAAAAGTTATGTTTAATGTAAGTTTTGAAATTAATGATGCTATATAAAAATGATTTAGGAAAATATTCAAACTAAAAAACCCTAGCCAGTTAAAATATTTATTTTTAAAAATCACATGCAAAAAACTCGTCTCTGAAAAAGAAATTAGTATACCTATGCTAAACAAAAGCACAATTACAAAGTCTATCATACCTCTTTGTTTTGTGGTTACGATTAAAGCAATTGCACAAAGCCAACAGAATACTTCTATAAATGTTAAGGCAATCTGTCCGCAGATAGACCAGTTGACCTTACGAACATATTCGACATTAAAATAAAGAATATAGCCTAACGATATGTCTATTATCGCTCTTAACAAGCCGGCATGAATAATTCCACCAAGTAATGGCTCTAATATTGCCCCCATATGTCCATAGGTAAAAGCCATAAATCCATAGCCACTTAAAATTACAAAAGGTCCAAGCACATTTAAAAAGAGACTATGGTGTTTCAGTGTTACAGGAACTAAAATTAGTAAAGCCCCAATCAATGCAGATAAATACCACATTGTACCTACTATGGAGGTAACGGGAAAACCAAAGATTTGCAACAGGAAGAAATCCCCAAGTAATTGAATAGACCCTACTTGTATTGGCGGCATGTTGAAGCTAGCAAAACCATATAACAAAATAAAGCCGGTAATTGTTGCGACAAAATACTCTAAATAAAAAACTGCTTGATTGTAAAATGAAATTGAACTAATGAAAAAATCCATAGTGGACCTAAACTGTAATATAATTAATTCACCACAAACAATTAATTACAGGAAGGT
>JAGFXW010000267.1 GCA_017861495.1 Bacillota bacterium | reverse complement strand
TCTAAAACAATATTATCTGTAATTGCTTTAATTGGTTTGTCCCCCTCAAAACTGTCCGCGATTACTTTATTGACCAAGTCAGGTGCTTCCAACGCAACATTCATAGCAACCAAAGCACCGCCGCTGCTGCCAATAATATTTGTTTTTGTATATTGCTTTTCTCTTAAAAAAGCAATTACCTGTTCGGCTTCATTAAACCATAAGTCGGCAGGAAATTCATTAAGCCTGTCAGACTTTCCATGGCCTAAAAAATCAATCAAGATTACTTTGAAATCTTTTCGGTATCTTTCTGCAATTTTAGCAAACATATTTGAGGACGCCGTGTTTCCATGAAGTAGCAGCAATGGTGTACCAGTACCAAATTCATCATAATAAACTCTTTTGTTATTATAATTAAAATATCCCACTGTTTGCCCTCCTAAATTACATTTTATAGAACCTTGAATATCAAGCGTTATTCCATTCTATCAGCGCCACGCACTCACCGTGCCTCTCTGGCAAATAGCGCTCGTACTTATTCACTATCAACATAAAGCGTGAAAGTTTCACTATTGCCGAGATTTACCCAGTTCACAGCTTCGGTTACGCTGGCTAGTGACAAAAGTACCAGGAATATCAATAAAAACACGCGCCATCTTCTCATCAAAAGCCTTTCCTTCATTTCAAAGATGCCGACAGGCAATAGCTCGAATGTCATTACTTTGACTGCTAGATGCCGCAAGCATGACTACCGAAGTAGCTATCGCTCTAAAATGGGTCCCTTTGAGCTGCTAATCCGCTTGGCTCCAAGGTAAAACTTCACTGTGCAGACCGATAAAGCCCCACTTGCCATTTAGACATACTGGCGCAAAACCGTCACTAAAATTTTCGACCTCATCATAGATCGGTTCGATGAATTCTCTCCCAGATTCATTGATATAGCCCCACCTGCCGTTTAATTTCACTGCGGCTAAGCCGCCGCTGAATCTGTTGTTTTCTTCATAGCGCGGCGCAAGAATCAGACGCCCGTACTTGTTGATATAACCCCACTTGCCGTTTAAAGCGACCCAGGCATAACCATTATACAAATCCCTTGCCTCATCATAAGCAGGCGGCGTTACTTCCTCGCCGCTTTCATCGATATATCCCCACTTTCCATCGCGTTTTACTGCCGCCAGACCTTCACTGAAGTTGGCGCAGTCTTCGTAAACAGGCGGAATTATTATCTGTCCGTCAATATCGATAAAGCCCCATTTCCCGGCTATGCTTACAGCCGCCCGGCCTCCGGAAAACACCTTTGCATTATCATATTTATTGTCAATAACCATTCTACCCTTTTTATCTCAAACCCCCCATCTGCCGTTCTTCTGACCCATGATGCGTCCGTCACTGATAGAGTAAAGATCGTCATACCTCACGGCAATTATTTCCCGGCCAGAGCGGTCGATATAGCCCCACTTGCCATTATTTTTCGCATACGCCATACCTTCATAAAAACCCCAGGTAAAATCATATACCGGCGCAATGACCATTTTGCCTGTGCTGTCAACATAACCATACTTGCCGTTCACACTTACCACCGCACGATCTTCGCTGAATTCCAGCGCTAAATCATACTTCAAACCAGCCTCCCCGGCTAAGGCGGACGACAAAAAAACGGTCATCAACAGTAAAATTGCTAAAAGAACGCCCCTTATGCGCTGCATACATATCACTCCTGAATATTTTATCGTATCTCGCATATAATGCACAAAGCGTTTTTCCACCTCTATGATATTTTCATTTCTATTTCCATGCTTTACCTCCGGTGTTCCATACATGTTCCATGTCATATTTTTGCTCAATCATCTCACGTAATGCCGTCCATGTTTCAAATAATGGTTTCCCAATTAAAGCAATCAAATCCTTGCTTGTGGGTACTTTATCCAGCATTTCTTACCTCCTTTCTAATTACTATTTATGTTCATACTTCGCAGTTACTAACTATTGTTCAATATACCACAGCTTCTTCTCAAGTTCTTTTCTTGCCAATCGCGCAAAATTCCTACATCTAATTCTCTCTTCATCATTCAAACCTCCCTTGCTTGCTTTACGTCCTCTGCAATTGGGATTTTTTATGTATTCTTTCCGAAAATCGCCGATAAACAGCAAGCAAACACTCATCAAGGATCGATAACGCCTTTTCTTTTATTTCTTCCGGGACATTGTACGCTGCCTCAGCTATGCTGCCGGTTATTGCAGCCAGGGTGTCACTATCCCCGCCAAGGGAAATTGCATTTCGTATCGCGTCCTCAAAATCCACGCTTTCCAGAAAAGCGGTTATCGCTTCCGGAACCGTTTCCTGACAGCTCTCATTGAAGTGGTAGTTCACGCGTATTTCGTCAAGCGGACGGCTCAAATCATAACCGTATTTACTCTCAATATAAGCCTTTATCTCAGCCTTTGTTTTTCCTTTTCGAGCCAGGAAAATGGCGGCAGCAGTTGCTTGTGCACCTTTAATCCCCTCCGGGTGGTTGTGTGTTACAGCAGCAGATATTTCGGCATATTGCTCCACTTCCGAAAGAGAATCGAACATCCAAGCCACTGATGAAACTCGCATAGCCGATCCATTGCCCCAACTGTTATACGATTGAATATCCTCAGAAAATAGCCAACTGCCGAAGCGTCCTCCATAGCCTGCGTTCGGGTACTTACGGCCATATTTTTTCATGGCTTGGATAAAGTCGTCAGCGGTGCCGCCATTCATCAAGCCTTCCGCTATTGCCAATGTCATCACTGTGTCATCAGTAAATGTGCATCTCGGACTAAAAAGCGGAAAGTCCTTTGTTTTTATATTGTTCCACTCATAGACCGAACCAATGATATCGCCAACGATTGCTCCTATCATATTATCTTTTTCCTCCGCGTTTCTTGAAATCTTCATCAATGCGTTCTTTCCAGTTTTCCGATATAGGGCGGCTGGCACGCAGACAACTTACCGTTTCACTGATCACTTCATAATTAAGCAAAGTTCCTTCACCATCTGCATTATAATTGGTGGCCCTATCCTTGCCGATGCCAAAACGTTCTGCTGCAGCAATGGCATCAATATTTGCACCAAGGAAGATAAACTCCCAGCCATATTTGTTTTTTTGATGCTCAATCATCCGGCGCACTTTTTCATAATTGAATTCCGGCTGGCGTTTTCCATGCCATCGGTGGTTATTATGAACAGTACATGTTCGGCGCGCTCGTCTTCGGCCTTGTGCTTTTGAACATTTCCTATCTTGTTGATGGTTTTGCCGACTGCGTCCAAAAGGGCCGTACTGCCTCTGACAAAATATTCTTTTTCAGTTATAGGCGCTATTCCTTTAATGTTGATCCTGTCATGAAGCAATTCATACCGGTCATCGAACAACACAGTAGTGATTACTGCCTCTCCGGGTTCTTTCTTTTGTTTTTCCAGCATGGCATT
>JAGFXW010000266.1 GCA_017861495.1 Bacillota bacterium | reverse complement strand
TTCGCCCACAAGAACCCGACTGCTGTCAGTACGACGATGAACAACGTCAAAAGCAAAGGCATTGCCCTTCGTTTGTGTAAAAACGCTGCTATTCTTTCATCTCTCGTAATATTTCTTTCCCCCATATAACCCCCCCTTTATTTGGGTTAACAGCTCATCCTACCCCACCCGTCACGGGAGGGATAGCCGAGTGTCAACGTAAACCCCGGTTCACTCCGACGACCCGCCAACGCGTACATTTTGGCGAGTTCAAAGCTCACTTATCTAACGGGACATTATTTTACCATGAAAAAAACGTTTTTGTCAAACAAACTGCTATTTTTATCCAATAAATATCCATTTATTATATTTATTGGATTTTATTGTTACTCGTTTGCGGGCAAAAAATAGTATTCTGCATCATTTTATATTCAACATAATTAACAACATAATCAACAAAAAAGCTGTTGAAAAAGGTCCTTTGCAGGATGGCCTTTCCAACAACTTTTTAAAATTTAGTCTATTCCAAACAACCGCTTCGCGTTCGCTGTCGTCGCCGCCGCCAGCTCTTCGAGGCTGATATTTCTCAACCGGGCAATTTCTTCCGCCACCAACCGGACATAGGCTGGTTCATTGCGATGCCCCCGGTGGGGATGCGGCGTCAAATACGGGCAGTCGGTTTCCACCAGCAGCCGGTCCAGCGGAATCTGCGCGGCCACTTTCTGCACTTTGGCTGCTTTTTTAAACGTGACCGGACCGCCGATTGCCAGATAATAGTCCATTTTCAACAACTCCCGGGCCATTTCCCAACTGCCGGAAAAACAGTGGAATACCCCCTGCAGCCCTTGCGCCTGTTTACGAACGATCTCCAGAATATCCCCATGGGCATCCCGGTCATGGATAATAAACGGCTTACCGGTCTGGCGCGCCAAATCCAACTGCCGGCAAAACACCGTCTGTTGGATCTCCCGCGGTGACAAATCGTAATAATAATCCAGACCAATTTCACCAATCGCAACTACCTTCGGCAGGGCCGCCCATTCCGCCAGCCGCTGATAGTCCGCTTCACTGACTGAATTTGCATCATGCGGGTGGACGCCTACCGACGCATAAACGGTACTATGGGCTTGCGCCAACGCTACTGCCCGGGCGGACGATGCCATATCCGCCCCGGCGCAGAGGATATATTTCACCTCTGCGGCAGCGGCACGGCCAAGTACTTCTTCCCGGTCAGGGTCAAATTGCTCATCATCGATGTGAGCATGGGTATCAAACAACGTGATCATTTCACTTTGCTCCCCGGCAGCATGCCAGGCGCCGTGACGACCGCCAGTTTTTCATCATTGGAAGCGGCCAATACCATTCCGCGGGATTCTATGCCGCGAATTTTGGCCGGCTTGAGGTTCACGATCATTACTACGTTCTGGCCAACCAGTTCTTCCGGCGTATAATGTTTTGCGATCCCGGAAACGATCGTCCTTTGTTCGCTGCCCAAATCCACCGTCAAGGTGAGGAGTTTGTCGGCCCCCTTCACTTTTTCCGCCGCCAGTACTTTCGCCACCCGCAAATCCATTTTCGCAAAGTCATCAATGGTTATTTCCGGACTTGCCGCCACAGCGGCCGGTTCGGCTTTTGGCTGTTTTTTCGCAGGAACGGCCGGAACTTCGGCCGCTTCCGGTTTTTCTTCAATCCGGGGGAAAATCGGTTCCGGCTTGCTGACAACAGTCCCTGCCGGCATCCCACCCCATTGCTGCGCATCCTGAAGCGTCGTCGAAGCGAACGGCAGGCTCAGGCCGAGCTGATCCCAAATTTTCGGCCCGGTCAACGGCATAAACGGCGAAACCAAGATAGCCGCAATCCGTAAGGTCTCAACCAAATTGTACAAAACGGTATTCAACCGTTCTTTTTTACCCGGATCCTTCGCCAACGCCCAAGGTCCTGTTTCATCAATATATTTGTTGGCCCGGCTGATCAAAGCCCATACCAGCTTAATCGCACCGTTCAAATCCATTTTATCCATCAGTTTTTCATATTCCGCTGCAGTGTGTTGGGCCAACGAAATCAACGTTTCGTCCACCGGATCGATTCCGCTGCAAACATCCGGCGCTTCAATCACACCACCGTTGAAACGGCCAATCATGTTCAGAGTCCGGTGCAGTAAATTGCCCAGGTCATTGGCCAAATCGGCGTTAATCCGGTTGATCAACGCATCCCGGGAGAAGTTGCCATCCAGGCCGAGGGTAATTTCCCGCAGCAAGAAATAACGGATCGCATCGGCGCCGAATTCGTCAATCAAGGCCAGCGGATCAATCACATTCCCTTTCGATTTCGACATCTTGTCGCCTTCTACAACCAGCCAGCCGTGGCCATAGATCATCTTCGGCAGCTCCAGTCCCAACGCCATCAGAATAATCGGCCAAATAATGGAATGGAAGCGGACAATTTCCTTGCCGACCAAGTGGATATCAGCCGGCCAGAAGCGGGCGAATTTTTCCTTGTCATCCAAATAACCCGCGGCGGTAATATAGTTGGTCAGCGCATCAAACCACACATACACCACGTGTTTTTCATCAAACGGCACTGGGATGCCCCAGTCAAAGGTCGTACGCGATACGCACAAATCTTCCAGGCCGCCCTTAATAAAATTAATCATCTCATTCCGTCGGGATACCGGCTGGATAAACTCCGGGTTCTCTTCAATATATTTCAGCAGCCGGTCTTGGTATTTCGACATCCGGAAAAAATAGCTTTCTTCCTGGACTTTTTCTACCGGCCGTCCGCAATCGGGACAGTTGCCGTCCTGTAACTGCCGTTCTACCCAGAACGTTTCGCAAGGAGTGCAATACCAGCCCTCATAGGCGGACTTGTAAATATCGCCTTTATCATAGATTTTTTGAAAAATATCTTGAACCACCGCCCTATGGCGGGCCGATGTAGTGCGGATAAAATCGTCGTTGGAAATATTGAGTTTTTGCCAGAGATGTTGGAACGACGCCACAATTTTATCGACATATTCAATGGGCGTGACACCATTTTCCTGGGCCTTGCGTTCAATTTTTTGCCCATGCTCATCCGAACCGGTCAGAAAAAAAACGTCGTAGCCCGCCAACCGTTTGTAGCGGGCTATTGTATCCGCCAACGTCGTGCAATACGCATGACCGATGTGCAGGCTATCGCTAGGATAATAAATCGGGGTGCTAATAAAAAAAGACTTTTTTTCCATGAAAAGATCCTCCTCGTACTGCGCAATATTTTTCGCAATCCTATTTATTAAAAATTTATTAAAAATTTTCGATGAAAGTTCTTGGCGTGCATAAGCAGAAAACTCATCAAAAACAATATTTTCAAGGCTTCCAATCATTTTCCCCAAAAAAGAATAGCCCTTATCATTTAAAAATAATTGTTGACAAGGCTTGTAATAATTGGTATTATTTAGCTAGGCATCCAATGTCTAATTCTGTTGACGA
>JAGFXW010000074.1 GCA_017861495.1 Bacillota bacterium | reverse complement strand
TTGGAACCAATACAATGTACAGACAAGTTATAAAGGCAGCCTTTCCGGCCGTTGTGCCAATCAGTCCGATTTGCTGGAGCGAAGCGGCGATGAACAAAACCACCCCGGCAAGCAAGCCGATGCGTCGATGGTTTTTCGTTGGCTGAGAATTTTTCTGCATTGCAGAATTATTTTTGAAGAATAGCATTACCGGCAGCAATGAAATGGCCCCAAGAGCAAATCGTACCCCATTAAAGGCGAACGGCGGCATCGACTCCATTCCTACCCGCTGCGCTACAAATGCAAATCCCCAGATTGCCGCTGTCAGCAGGAGCAACAGGTTTGATTTTACATGCATAGTTAGTACCCCTTCGTGAAAAAGATTTATTTTGTATAAATATATTCTAGGCTTTTCCATCAAATAGGTCAACTTGAGAAAATAATGAGAAAATTAGCAACAGGGAATTTGGCTATGATGGAGAAAATAAGTATAAGTTAGAAAACCCGGCTTGCGCCGAGCTTTATCTCGCTAACAGCCTGTAACCCTCAATCCTCCGTGTTGGGGTAACAAGCTGTAAAGCTCGAAATAAGTTCGCTCTAAGGTTTCAAAAGAGTTATAACTCTTTTGAAACCAGGGCTCACATATAGCGACGGTGGAAGTCGCGGGTTACACTTATGTACACCAGATATAATTTTATACTTTCTGGTGTACCCAAAAATACTATGATGATCGGGGAGGAAACTAAGGATGGTTATTGTGATTGCAAAGCTATCGGTAAAACCAGGAAAGAAACCAGCGTTATTGGCTGCGGCGGGTGAAGTCCTCGCTGCATCGCGGGCCGAAGCAGGGTGTATTAGTTATTCGCTGTTGGATGATCCTTTTGTGGAAAATCAATGCACATTTGTAGAAGAATGGGCGGACCAGGCGGCGATACAACTTCATTTTACGACACCGCATTTTGCTAGATGGAAGCAGGCTTCAAAAGAATATTTGGAAAAGCCTTCAGAGATTGTTGTGTACACAGCGGAAAAACTGTCTTTATAATGTTATATTATGCGATTGTATTGAATAAAAAAACAATTTCGTGTATAATATAAAAGGTTTTCAATATATTCTAAAAATCTACATATATTTTCCAAATGATGTTTGCGGAAGAGTGGCCAGTATGGCCCGCCGAAGGAGCAAAACTCTCAGGCACCTGAACGACTTGGGTGGAACCGTAAACGGATGGAACTCTGGAGAGACTCTTTATCAAGGGCGCCGAAGGTGAAATACAGTAATATTGATTTACTGGCAAATCTCTCAGGCAAAAGGACAGAGATAACAACAGCAACTGCGAATAAGCGGTCTGTTTTATTTTGGCTGTCAAGAGTCAGATCACAGAGTGATTTGGCTCTTTTCTTTATATGCTTTTTTCGGCCATTTCTACTATGTAGAATAGTGAATTCATTTGAAACCAATGTATTGACAAAATACGATGAAAAGGGAGCGGGAAGATTCATGAAAAGTATTTTTAAACTGGTTGCTGTATCTTTGGTAACCTTGTTGATGGCTGCAACCATGGCCGGCTGCGGCGGATCGTCTTCAAAAGACATTAAAATTGGTATTCTGGATGAGTTGACCGGCAGCAATGCTACATTTGGCACTTCAGCGGCCAATGGTGCAAAAATGGCGATTAAAGAAGCCAATGCCAAAGGCGGCGTTCTGGGGAAACAGATCCAGGCAGTTGTTGCCGACAACAAAAGTGAACCGTCTGAATCGGCCAATGCGATGACAAAATTAGCAACACAGGATAAGGTCGTAGCGGTAACCGGTATTTTTGCCAGTTCCAATGCGATTGCAGCTTCCAGCGTAGCGGAAGCGAGCAAACTGCCGTTTATTGCAGTAGGCGCTACGAACCCAAAAGTAACAGTGGATGAAGCAACCGGCAAAGTTAAAAATTATAGTTTCCGAGTTTGTTTTATCGATCCTTTCCAAGGAACGGTTGGGGCAAACTTTGTTCTTAACACGTTAAAACTGAACAAAGCGGTAATCTTGGTTGACAACAGCAGCGATTACAGCAAAGGTCTGTCTGCGTTCTTTAAGGATGCATTTACCAAAGGCGGCGGCAGCATTTTAGCGGAAGAAGCCTATTTGCAAAAAGATCAGGATTTCAAGACTATCTTGACGAAGGTAAAAGGCTTGAACGCCGATGTTATCTATGTTCCTGGTTACTATGAAGAAGTGGGCAAAATTGTAAAACAAGCGCGTGAGATGGGGATTACCGCGCCGATCGTGGGTGGAGACGGTTGGGATTCACCGAAACTCGTAGAAATTGGTGGAGCGCCAGCTTTGAATAACACATATTTCACCAACCACTATTCAGTTGACGATACCAGTCCTGCGGCTCAGGCTTTTGTACAGGCATACAAAAAAGAGTACGGACAAGCTCCGGATGCCATGGCCGTTCTGGGTTATGATGCTGCCAACGTGTTGATTGATGCAATCAAACGTGCCGGCAGCGCCGAACCGGAAAAAATCCGCGAAGCCTTGGCGGCAACCAAAGATTATCCGGCAATTACCGGATCAACTACGTTGAACGCTAGCCACGATGCAGTCAAGAGTGCGGTTATCATTGAATTTAAAGATGGCAAGCAAATGTATAAAGCGACCATAAAACCATAATCATTGCCTGGTAATAGTATATTTGCACAACAAAGTCCCGCAATCTGCATTGCAGATTGCGGGACTTTACGCGTCCGTCAGAAAGAAACTAACTATTCTATCTGATGGACATAAGTGCAACCAACGGCTTCTGTCGTCGCTAAAGGTCGCTAACGCTCGGTGCAAGCCGGGTTTTCTAATTCACAGGAACGTAGTTTAGTCCGGATTAATGGCAATGATACGCTGGTGAATAGCAAGAATCATTTGTCCATATGTTTTCCCGGGAACAGCCCATTTTCCGTTAAGCGCTTCCCAAGTTTTGGCTTTACCGAAGGCTGCAGAATTTTTAACCAACCCATAGCGAGGGTCGACAATCGGCGTGCAAGGAGGAAATACGGAAGCATAGGCTTTTAAGTGCTGGAATTGGGCTCTGACACCGGTGCGGGCATCCGGGAACCAGAGGCCTTTTTTACTGTTGCCGATTGCGCCAAGTCCCGCATAGTTGTTTTGTGACGGCAGGACATCTCCACCGTAGCGGAAAAAACCAGTTTCATGCAGGCTTTGGGCAAACGCCACGTCCGGCCGGATACCCTCAATCATCCCTTCTTCGTAGAAAATATCAACCAGTTCTTGGGGTGAGACCGATAAATAGGGAAGCGGATTTTTGGCCAGCAAATACGTTACGCATTGTTCTTTTGTGGCAATCGGTGCGCCGAGAATAGAAAGATCGATCACTGTTCGATTGGATAATTCGAATTTTACCGGTGGGGCAGGGATCGGTTTGCTGATACTTGCCTGATAGGCGGCGCAAGATCCGGGCAAGGATAAGGCGGCAACAAGTGATAGACAGGCAACATGTTTTAGCATAGCAACACTCCTTGGCTATTTTGGTTACAATCGGCCATTTCTTTTCGTCGTATCTGCAGAGACAGATTGTATCGGTCCTGCACTTTTCTTAGTACACCAGAAAGTATAACCTTTTCCTCTACGCACAGACTGTAAGATCCCTTCTGAAGGGATCAACAGTCTGTAACTCGAAATAAGTGCGACTATACCCAAAGGGCACAGGCACTTCAGATGGTGGTATCCATCTGAAGCAAGTTTTCTATATCTGGTGTACATAAGCGCAACCAGCGGTTTCCACCGTCGCTATGAAAGCTCGGCGCAAGCCGGGTTTTCTAATTATTATAATACAAAGTTTTCGAGCATTAGGAAAGACTTATCCGGCAATTACAACAAAAAAAACAGGCTATTAACAGCCTGTTTTTTATCGAACTGTTGAAAAAGACCAATCTGTGTTGCACCCGTAAGGGGTATGCCGAAACTCTAAAGCGCTAAAGCGCCAAGAGTTTCGCAATCGCTTATTGCTAACAAACATGAAATAATATTAATGATATTTTGCCTACGAGTTGATAGTGTAAAGCCAATGTTAGCTGCGAGCCATTAGCTTCGCGATTTTAGCGGCAAAACTGATCGGATCTTCCGGGGCAATCCCTTCCATCAATAATGCCTGGCCGTATAAAAGATCGCAATAGTCCTTAAATTCTTCGGAGGCGGGATCTTGTTCATATAAATCGTTTAAAACCGTAAAGATTTCGTGATTGGGGTTTAATTCCAGGATGCGGCTGGCTTTGAACATGCTCTTGTTTACTTCGGATAAAATTTGTTCCATGGAGAGGCTGATGCCGTCGTTGCCGCTGACGAGGCACACTGCGCTGGATTTTAGGCGGCGGCTGATGCGTACGTCGGTGACTTTGTCTTTAAGGTGTTCTTTTATTGCAGTTACCAGCGCCTCTTTTTCCTTGGACAGCTCTTCGGCTTCTTTCTTTTCATCGGCGCTTTCTATATCATCCAAGTCTGAGCCGGACCGGCTGATGGATTGGAATTTCTTCTCTTTGTATTCGCCTAATGCGTCGATGGCAAACTCATCAACCCGTTCAAAGAGATAAATCACTTCAATCCCTTTTTCGCGCAGAAGTTCCATTTGCGGCAGGCGTTCCACGGAAGACCGGTCTTTTCCGGTTGCGTAATAAATTGCTTTTTGTGTTTCAGGCATGCGGGAAATATATTCGTCCAGGGTAGTCAAGCCGCTTTCGGTGTGCGAAGATGGGAAGAGCAAGAGTCCCTTCAGTTTATCCCGGCTGGAGTAATCGGAATATACACCGCTTTTCAATGCATTTCCGTATTCTTTCCAGAAACTTTCATATTTTGGCCGTTCTTTTTCAAGTAAAGATTCCAGTGTTTTTAACACGCTTTTCTCTAGGTTTTTACCAATCCGTTGTAATTGGCTGCTGTGCTGCAAAAGTTCCCGGGAAATATTGAGTGAGAAATCGGGTGAATCGACTAAGCCACGGACGAAACGTAAATACTCGGGCAACAGTTCTTTGCAATTGTCCATAATGAAAACGTTTTTGCAGTAGAGGCGAACGCCGGTGGTATAGTCACGGTGGTATAAATCGAAAGGCGCATGGGCTGGGATAAATAATAATGCAGCATATTCAACCATGCCTTCTACTTTGGAATGAATGATTTCCAAAGGGGCTTCCCAATCGTGGAACAGATCTTTATAGAAGTCATTGTATTCTTCAACGGAAATTTCATTCTTATTGCGCACCCATAATGGTTTCATAGAATTTAAGGTGCGAACTTCAGTCTGTTTTGTTGCAGGGGCATCTTCGATGATTTTCCCCTCGGCGTCTCGCGGTTTTTCTTCTTTGATGAAATTCATTTTAATAGGGTAGCGGATATAATCGGAGTATTTTTTTACAAGATTTTCCAATGTATGAGTATTCAGGAAGTTTTCTTCCGGATGGTCAGTCGAATAGAATTCCGGATTTAAGGTTAAAATGATGGTCGTACCCCGTTGGTCCTTATCGCAGTTCTCTATGGTATATGTTCCGTCGCCGGTTGATTCCCAGCGTATTCCGGAGGTTTGTCCGGGAGCGCGGGTCAGCAGGGTTACTTTTTGCGCTACCATAAAGGCAGAATAGAAACCTACGCCGAATTGGCCGATTAAATCACTGTCGGCCGCTGAGGAGGCTTCCTTAAATTTTTCCAGAAAAGCTTTGGTTCCGGATTTTGCGATGGTACCGATGTTTTCGATTACTTCGTCATAGGTCATACCCATGCCGTTGTCGGAAATGGTCAATGTATGTGAAGCTTCATCCGGGCAAATGAATATTTCAAAATCATGCTGTCCTTCTAATAATTCTTGATTTGTCAACGATTCAAAGCGGATTTTATCGATCGCATCCGAAGCGTTGGAAATCAGTTCACGGAGAAAAATTTCCTTGTGCGTATAGATCGAGTGAATCATTAAATCTAACAATTGCTTGGTCTCGGCTTGAAATTCACGGGTTACTTTGTTGGTTTCTTCTGGGGTCATCTTGTATCCTCCTATCAGTGCTTTTTGTTAGCACTCGCTAACAATGAGTGCTAAATAACTAGTTATATAATACCGATTCTGGGGCAGAAAATCAAATTTATTTTTCGTATCGGCATGATTACAACGCGACAAGCATAGGCCATGGGTGTATAATGATAGATAATTTCTTACAGACAAGGAGTGCAAAGGGGAAATTTTTATGCTTGCAGTACTCAAAGTTGTGATTACACTGGCGATGGTTGTAATACTGCTGCAAAAAAAAGTGAGTTTGGGAAACGCGTTATTTGCCGGTGCCGGTTTGCTGTTCGTATTGTCTATGCCGCAAATTGCGGTATTGGAAATGGCGACAAAAAAGCTATTGTTCACGCCGAGCACCTGGGAAATTTTATTGGCGCTTTACCTGGTGATGTGTTTGGAATTTCAATTGCGGACAAGCGGAACGATCGATAATTTAATGTCTGCTTCCCGTTCGTTGTTTAAAAGTGATAAAGTATTATTGGCTCTCATGCCGGCTTTTTTGGGTTTTTTACCGTCGATTGGAGGAGCTATTTTTTCTGCGCCATTGGTTGAAAGGGCTGCGGTGTCCTATGAGTTATCCCCGGAACGCAAAACGGCGATTAATTATTGGTTTCGCCATTTATGGGAATGTACGAACCCGATCATTCCCGCTTTACTGGTGGCCAGTGAAATCATGAAGGTGCCGGTAGGAAACTTGATTGGCCATATGCTTTGGGTATCGGTAGTTTGTCTGCTGGTCGGCTGGTTTTATTATATTGTTCCTTTGCGTGCCGTGAAAGAAGAAGAAAAGAAGCTTGAAAATTCACCTGACTGTCCGGTGAAGTATAAGCATTTTTTTCTGGCATTAGGTCCAATTTTAGGCAATTTGTTATTGGTTGTCGGGTTTCATCTTAGTCCGGCTCTATCGATGTTTTTGGTGGTTGGGGCAATGGTTGTTATATTGCGGCAAGCTTTTTCTTCGATCCTTGCTATGCTCAAACACGCTTTTGATAAAAAATTATTATGGGGTATTACGGCAATTTTATTTTTTCAATATATGCTGCAACAAACCGGGATTATGGTCGAAGTTGCTTCTGTGCTGCAAAATTCCGGCATCCCGATTTTGATGGTAATTGGCATGATTGGCTTTATTTCGGGGGTACTTACTGGAGCTTCGCAGGGGTCTGTAGCGATTTCTTTTCCTTTTGCTGCCGCCATAGCATCTGGAAATGTTTCGGTTGCTGTTGTGTCGTATGTAGCCGGCTTTGCCGGGCAGATGATCTCGCCGGCCCACATGTGTTTTTTGGTAACGGTGGATTATTTTAAAGCCGATTTTTTGAAATCGATGCGATCGGTTGTTGCTATGGCCGCTTGCATTCTGCTCGCGCTGTCGATCCAGACACTGTTTTTATGAGAAAAAAATCATTTGCAAGGCCGATATATAAGGAGGAATATACCATGGATTTGGCTGCTTTGGGAAAATATGCGCGTTTAATAGTAAAAACTGGAATTCACATTCAACAAAATCAAATATTGGTGATCACATCGCCGGTCGAGTGCGCTCCGTTTGCCCGCCTGGTAGCGAAAACCGCGTACGAGGAAGGCGCGAAGGATGTGGTTATGAATTGGCGGGATGAATTGTTTTCCAAGCTTCGTTTTTTGCAGGCTCCGGAAGAGGTTTTTGAGACCTTTCCCCAATGGGAAAAAGACTTTTACTTGTTTTATCTGCAGCAAGGGGCAGCATTTTTGACGATCGACGCCTCTGATCCGGAAATCCTCAAGGAAGTAAACCCGGAGCGGGTTGCCAAATCGCAACGGACCCGTAATTCCGCTTTGAAGGCGTTCCGGGAAGCTTTGATGAGTAACAAGAACGCCTGGAGTATTATTTCTATTCCAACCGGTGTATGGGCTGGTAAAGTATTTCCGGAGCTGCCGGAGAGTGCCGCGGTTGACAAACTATGGACGGCGATTTTACAGGCAGTGCGCGTCGATGCCGATGATCCTGTTGCTGCCTGGGAAGACCATAAAAGTGCTTTGCAACAACGGTTGGATTTTTTAAATTCCCATCGGTTCCAATTTCTTCAGTATAAAAATGGGCAAGGGACCGATTTGCGGGTGGAGCTTCCGCCGAACCATATCTGGCTCGGTGGCGCGGAACGGACAACCAGCGGCGTAGAGTTCATTGCGAACATGCCGACGGAAGAAGTATTTACGCTGCCGAAGAAAACCGGGGTTAACGGAACTGTGGTGAGTTCACGGCCTTTGAGTTATAACGGCAATTTGATTGAACGGCTTTCCTTTACATTTGTAGACGGAAAGATTATTCAATTTGATGCCGGGAAACATACTGAGATCGTCAAAAAATTGATTGAGACGGATAGCGGGTCTTGTTATCTTGGTGAAGTTGCGTTGGTGCCGCAAAAATCGCCCATTTCGGAAACCGGCATTGTATTTTTGAATACCCTTTATGATGAAAATGCATCGTGCCATTTGGCAATTGGCAAGGCCTATCCCGTGTGCGTCGAGGGAAGCGAAACAATGAGCCGGGAGGAATTGGCGCAAGCCGGTGTAAACGATTCCCTGGTGCACGTTGATTTTATGATTGGTACGGATGATATGGAGATTACGGGGATTACCGCAGAAGGAAAGGCAGTCCCGGTGTTTATCGACGGGAATTTTGCGGTATATAAGTGAGCCTTAGGTTCGGAGGGGGTTATTGCCTCCGCCGAACCCTTAGAGCGAACTTAGTTCGAGTGTTATAGCCTGTTGATCTCCGACCTAAGAGGGCGGGATCTTACAGGCTGTTAACGAGATAAAACAATTGAAACATAGTTAATTCTTGCCAATGAAGAACTCTGCTCAAACCTGACAGGGCTCTTCATTTTTTTGCAGAAATAGAAGCATCAATTTATGGAAACAAATTAACATTGACTGGTATTATAGTCTGGTTATATAATTAACTCCTAATATGAAAAATAGTTTACACAGTTTTAGTTTTTTTGAAATAAATGCATATTTTGTAAATAAAAGGAGTTAACTACTATGAATAACAGGAACGCCGGGATATTGGGAACTGGTTCTTATGTGCCGGAGAAAGTGGTTACAAACCAAGATCTTGAGAAGAATGTCGATACGT
>JAGFXW010000265.1 GCA_017861495.1 Bacillota bacterium | reverse complement strand
ACCATGAGAGAGTTTGTCAAGGTGGCACGAAATTATCCTGCGACCATTACTCCTTCGGTACGAAATGCTGTGATAAAAAGTGCTTTCTTCATGGACAAAGGCCAATATACGGCTATGGTTGAGAAACTGATCCAAGCCCTGAAAGCGGAACCGGCCCAAGAGTGGGACGGAAAAAAGGTAGTTGTAAGCGGTATTAAAATGGATACTCCGGCCCTGTTGAAAATTTTAGAAGAAAATAAGATTGCCGTTGTTGCGGATGACTTAGCCCAGGAAACCAGAATGTTCCGCAGTGACGTTTTGCAAACGGCAGACAACCCATTGGAAAATTTGGCCCGATATTGTTCAACCATGGAAGGCTGTTCCTTGCTGTTTGATCCGGAGAAAAAACGCTGCGACATGATTATTGAGGATGTAAAGGAAACCGGCGCAGACGGTGTACTGTTCTGTATGACGAAATTCTGCGATCCGGAAGAATTCGATTATCCGATCTTCAAAAAGCGTCTGGAAGCAGCGAATATTCCTCATGTCTATATCGAAACGGATTTGGAAACGGAGAATGACGAGCAAGCCAGAACGAGAATTCAAGCATTTACGGAAATGGCAGCGATTTAAGAAATAATAAAATAGGGAGCCTGCTCATCTGTTGGTTAAGAAAAACAGGCTCCCTGTGATTACATTTTGATGCGTCCGGCTTTCAGAAAAGCGTCAGCAATATACTGTATAAATGTCTGCACGAGTAAAGAACTGTTGTCGTTTTTTCTCGTAATGATGGCGGTAGGCATCTTGGTTTCCGGAAAATTAAAAGGAATGGCGGAAAGAGTGGGATATTTTTCCGGCTCAAAAAACGGCGTGGGAAGGATCGAAATATTATGGCTGTTTGCGACCGCGTTGCAAATGATATCCACTTCTCTGCTTCTAAACAATACGTTGGGAGTAAACCCTGCTTTTTTGCAAGATTGAATGGCGAAGGCGCTGATCATGTAATCAGTCGTTCCTTCTCCCAGCAAGATAAACGATTCGCCTTTTAAATCCCCAAACGAAACAGTGGACCGAGTCGCGAAACGATGCTTGTTGTTTACTACAAGAGAGACTGAGTAGTTGATGTTGGGCAAGTCAATGGCATTCAGATTAGGCGAGGGGAAAACATAGGTGACGATACCAACGTCAATTTTGCCGGACTCCACCATTTCTTGTATCACCATCGAATTGGAGTTGTCCATTGTAATTTTCACCTTCGTATGCTGTTCCATGAAATTCATGACGGTCTGGATGAAAAAACCGGTTGCAAACAGCAAGGGTAATCCCAGATGGATATGACCGGTTAAAATTTCTTTTCGCTTTTGGAATAATTCCATCACTTTTTGCCGTTCGGTCAAAAGACATTTTGCATGCTCCAACAATTCTTCGCCGTCGTTAGTGAGCAGCAATTTCTTGCCGTCAGGGACAAACAACTTGATCCCCAGTTCATCTTCAAGTTGTTTAATCGTCCAACTTAGTGTGGGTTGAGAGATGAATAGTTTTTTCGAAGCGGTCGTGTAGTTTTTGTCTTGTGCGATTTGCACGAAATAACGTAACTGGCGAAACTCCATTCACAACACCTCTGTTATAGCAGTCAGCTTATTTTATCATAAAAAACCAATCAACGCATTGTGTATTTATAAAATATTCATCAACACATTGTGTATTATTTTTAAAATTCAGAAAGGAGCATCATCGATGCAAAATATTCTCGTTTGTTATAAGTGGATTTCGAATGAACAAGAAATCAAGATTGATCCCAATACTCTGAGTTTGGATACCAGCCGGGCTAAAAAAAGGATCAGCGAGTATGACAAGAACGCGATCGAACTTGCGGCGCAAATCGTAGAAACCCATGGCGGCGGTTCCGTCGCGATTTCCTACGGAGGAGCCGATGTAAAGCAATCGTTGAAAGATGCGTTGGCCCGGGGACCGGAACGGGCAATTTGGATCAATGATCCGAACGCCGATCAGGCGGATGCGTATGTAACCTCTAATGCTCTGGCTGCCGCAGTCCGGCAGGCGGGAGAGTATTCGATGATTTTATGCGCCGATACTTCTGCGGATATCAGCAATCAGCAAGTTCCGCTTCGTTTGGCGGTACTGTTGGATATCCCCGCCATTACTTGTGTGATAAAACTGGAAGTAGAAGGAGAAAAAGTAATCGCTACCCGCCGGGTGGGCGATACTACCGAAACAATCAGCGTGGCGGGACCGGCTGTATATACGGTTCTGCCGGAAATTGCCCAGCCCCGTTTTCCTACCGTGAAACAGGTTTTAGCGGCCGGGCGAAAACCACAGTTGGAGTTGAAAGTCAGCGATTTGGGATTGGATGGCGAAAAACTTACGCCGAAGAGAACACTGCGAGAGATGAAAGGCTACATCATGTCACGAAAAAACGTCATTTACAAAGAAGGGACGCCGGCGGAAATCGCGGCGCAGCTCGTAGCGAATTTGACGAAAGAAGGCGTAATCTAAACGGACGCGGAGAGAGGAGAAAGAAGAATTATGGGTGGGATTTGGGTTTTTAGTGAAGATATCAACCTGGCAAAGGAACTCGTGACACCGGCGAAAGAAATGGCGAAACAAGCCGGAAAAACGGTCGGAGCCATTGCCTTGGATGCCGAAGGCGCGAAGGAACTGGCTGCGCTGGGTGCAGAAAAAGTAATTGTTTTGCAGGGCAGTGACGCATGGGTTGAAGCATACGAGAAAGTGATCGCTGAGACCATCCGGGAGGAAGGCGCTGAGATTGTCTTGATCGGCGGCACTTCCCGCGGCAAATATATCGCGGCTAAAGCGGCAGCCCGCCTGGATGCCGGACTGTTGACCGATGCGGTAAAGATCGTATTGGAAGGAGATAAGCTGGTTGCGGACCGGCTCGTTTACGGCGGATTGGCTGTTACTACCGAAGAGCTGGCTTTTCCGGCATTTGCAACCATTCCGGCCCGTTCGTATGAAATTATGGCTTCCGAAGACGGCCGCGGCGACGTGATTGTCAAAGAAGTTACACTAGATCCGAAACTTACAGTGGTCGATACGGTTAAAGCACAACAGCAAGGCGTCGATATCAGTAAAGCGGATCGGGTGATCGGTATTGGCCGGGGTGTGGAAAAGCAGGAAGACCTGGCAATGATACAGGCTTTTGCCGACGCGATGGAAGCGGAAGTCGGCTGTACACGTCCGATTTGTGAAGAAATGAAATGGATGCCGATTGACCGCTATATCGGCATTTCCGGACAGATTATCAAAGGAAGCCTATATGTTGCTGTCGGTACATCCGGACAAATTCAACATGTTGCAGGTATTCGCGATAGTAAGGTGATCGTAGCGATCAATACCAACGAAAAAGAACCGATTTTTGCGGCTGCGGACTACGGGATCGTCGGCAATTACGAGGAGATTGTCCCTGCGTTAACGGAAGCAATACAAC
>JAGFXW010000073.1 GCA_017861495.1 Bacillota bacterium | reverse complement strand
TATAACCCGCCGGCCAGGATCACTACCGTAAACGCAATGATCAGAGACATGTTCTTGTTCACGCTGTTTCGCCCGCCTTCTCACGCTGCTTGGTATTCCAGCGTTTCATAAACCACAACCACTGGTCCGGGTTTTTTCGGATCATCGTTTCCGTGATTTCGACCATTTTTTTTGTTGCCTGCAATAAATCCTCGACTTCATTGCCCGTGTTTTCACAGTAGAACGGCTGCATGACCAAAACGTGATGGCCGCCCTCCGGCAGACGGGTAATGAAGGTGGGAATAACCGGAATATTAAATTTACGGGCAAATGTCGCAGGTCCCAGTGGCGTAGAGGCCATTTCACCCAAAAACTCCACAAACAACCCGCCTTTTCCCGCATCCTGGTCCGCAACAAAACCGACAAAGCGTCCCTGCTTCAAAGCCCGTGATATTCCCAATAATTCCGAAGTCCCACGGTTAAAAATCTGCATCCCCGTATTCTGGCGAAATTCGTTCAAAATGCGGGTGTGCTGTTGATTCGGCTGCGGCTTGATCACGCTGGACAACGGAACGCCGATTAAGGCAAGAGTAGCCCCCAGCCACTCCCAATTGCCAAAATGGGCGGCAAGTATCACGGCTCCGCGCCCATTGGAAAGAACTTCCTCCAGATAATGGCGATTCTCAATGGTAACAAAGCGACCGATATTGTCCCGATTCAGCTCCGGCGTATACATTATCTCGAGGAAAGTCTGCCCAAGATGGACACATAGCCGGCGAACCATAGCAGACGCTTCCTGTTCAGAAATGCCAAGGTGTTCGGAAGCCTGTGTTATAGCCCGACGCCGCGGACGGGCAGCCACACGGTAATACACAATTCCCAGTATCTTCCCAAGCGCCAAAATGCAGGAATATGGAAGCCGGCAAATCAGCCGGCTAAATACTTTGATGAGGTAGTACTGCCAAGCATTGGACACTCTGTGTCCTCCTTTACAAAAGATGAGAGATTTTATCCTATTGTTTCGCTTCCACGCCGCCGGGTTGGAGATAGGAAGCAACAACGCCGGCCCATTTTCCCTGAGCCTTCAGGATCATTTCAATGATTTCCCGTGCGGCGCCATTCCCGCCGGAACGCTCGGCAATATAGCCGGCCGCTTTTTTCACTTCCGGGACAGCATTGCCAACGGCGCAAGGCAGTCCCACAACAGACATGGCGGCCAGATCATTGAGATCATCCCCCACGTAGGCGACCTGTTCCGGAGTCAATGCATATTTTTTCAAGAGTTCATGCAGCGCCGCCAACTTGTCAACGACGCCTTGATATACCGCATCGATACGCAATTCCGCACTGCGCAGTTCGACCATCGTTGTCCAGCGCCCGGTAATGATGGCTGTTTTTAAACCCGCCCGGCGGGCTGCGCTGATGGCCAGACCGTCCTGGCTGTGGAAAACCTTGAGTTCTTCTCCGTTGGAGCCAAAAAACAATTGCCCGTTGGTAAGAACGCCGTCAACGTCAAAGACCACGAGCTGTACATTGGCAGCCAGTGTCTTGTAATCCATTATACCACTCCTTGCCGCAATAAGTCAGTAAGGTGAATCATCCCGATCGCACGCCGGTCTTCATCAACAACCGGCAAGACCGTAATCGGGCGCGGTTGATTTTTTTCCATGAGGTGCAGGGCATGCGCCGCCAGCTTCTCTTTGGTGATGGTACGCGGCTGTTTCGTCATGAGCGCCGTCACCGGCCTATCCAGGAAATCATGTCCTTCTTCCAATCCGCGGCGAATATCGCCATCGGTGATAATTCCCGCCAGACGACCATCGTGATCGACCACGGTAGTTGCCCCCAGACCCTTGGCGGTAATGACAAACAAGGCTTCCTTGACGGTTTTATCCATCGTGACGACCGGATTTTCTTCGCCGCTATGCATGATCGCTTCCACGGTCAGAAGCAGCTTGCGTCCCAGCGCTCCGCCCGGATGAAAGAGGGCAAAATCTTCCTGCGTAAATTGACGGACCGACAGCAGGGCAACCGCCAGGGCATCGCCCATGGCCAGCGCCGCCGTCGTGCTGGCGGTAGGAGCCAAGCCTAGGGGACAGGCCTCTTTTTCCACGGATACGTTCAGGAACACATCCGAATTTTGCACTAATGTGGACGCTTCGCGGCCGCACAAAGAAATAATACGGGCGCCGAGCCGTTTAATCGTTGGCAGGATCGAAATCAACTCAATGGTTTCGCCGCTATAGGATAAGGCGATGACAATATCTTCGCCGGTAACCATTCCAAGGTCGCCGTGGATACCTTCCGCCGGATGAAGGAAAAAAGCCGGCGTTCCCGTGCTGGCCAACGTGGCAGCAATTTTTCGGCCGATGATGCCGGACTTTCCCATACCGGTAACAATAACGCGCCCCGGCGTCTGCAAAATCATATTGACGGCCATGGAAAATTGGTCGTTGATCCGGGGAATTAACGCCTCAATCGCCGCCGCTTCGATGGCAAGCGCCTGGCGAGCTTGTTCTATAATCATGTTCGCCTCCTGATATGGTTATTTGTGCCGGCGGACGATTGCATCAATGTCCAGCACATCACGTAGCACACTTTCCAATTGATCGATGCTCAGCATGTTCGGCCCGTCCGACAAGGCTTCCGCGGGATTATCATGTACTTCCAGGAACAATGCGTCGATTCCGGCGGCGGCTGCCGCCCGGGTCAAATACGGAACGAATTCTTTTTGTCCGCTGGAAGAGGTTCCGGCTCCGCCCGGCAATTGGACACTGTGCGTGCCGTCGAAAACAACCGGGTATCCCATGGACCGCAAAATCGGCAGGGACCGCATGTCAACGACCAAATTATTATAGCCGAAGCTGGCACCGCGTTCCGTCAGCAAAATTTTCTCATTGCCGGCTTCACGGATTTTGTCAATCACATTTTTCATGTCTTTCGGCGCTAAAAACTGGCCCTTTTTTACATTTACCGGCAAACCGGAAGCGGCTGCGCTAAATACCAGATCCGTCTGGCGGCACAAAAAGGCCGGGATCTGCAAAACATCAAGGACTGCGGCTGCCGGAGCAACTTGCGAGACACAGTGGATATCGCTGACAACCGGAACGTTCAAATCCTGACGGATGGTCCGCAAAATCTCCAACCCGTCTTCCAAGCCCGGTCCGCGAAAGGAATGGTAGGAAGAACGGTTTGCTTTATCAAAAGAAGCTTTAAAAATATAAGGAATGCCCAAGCGATCGGTGATCTCGCGGATCGCCCGGCCAATCGCCCGTGTCCGTTCGAGGCCCTCAATCACACAGGGGCCGGCGATCAGCGCAATTGGGTTTTTCCCGCCGATAGCAATGGATCCAATATCGACTGTATGCACAAAAATTCCTCCTTATTTACGCAACAGCGCATTGACACGTTCCAGGTCAGCCGGAGTATCCACTCCAATGAACCGGTAATCCGTTGTCAGCAATTTAATCCGGTGGCCGTGTTCCAGAACGCGCAATTGTTCCAACGACTCGGCCTGTTCCAGCGGCGTCGGTGACAGGGCGGCGTATTGCAGCAGGAAATCGCGGCGATACGCATACAGGCCGATATGTTTATAAACCGGCACCTGGATATTTTTAACCCGCGGGTAAGGGATCAGGGAACGGGAAAAATACAGTGCATAGCCCTGTTGATCCGTAACCACCTTCACCGCGTTGGGGTCGTGATATTCTTCCGGCCGCATCGCCGTCATCATCGTTACCATCGGCAGTTCGGGCCGCCCTTCAAACGCTGCTGCCATTTGGTCAATCACAGCCGGTTCAATCAGCGGCTCATCCCCCTGCACATTCACAATCACTTCCGCTTCCGGAAAGGACCGGGCCACTTCCGCCAACCGGTCAGTCCCGGTCGGATGATCGGCTGAGGTAAGCATGACTTCCCCGCCAAACGCTTTGACTGCGTCATACACCAGTTGATGATCCGTCGCCACAATGACCTGAAACGGGCGAACCGCCTGCGCGGCGCGTTCATAAACGTGTTGGATCATTGGCTTGCCGGCAATATCCGCCAGCGGTTTTCCCGGCAAGCGGGTAGAAGAAAACCGGGCTGGAATTACACATAACGTTTGCATCTATTGTTTGCCTCCAGTTTGCGATGAATTCTTTTTACAGGAAACAGTCCGGACCAGTTCCATAAACTCCCGGCTGCCGCCGGTAATTTCGACCTCAATGCCGATAATGTATACCGGCAAGGGACGGTCGGAATAGATAAACTCCGCCGGAATTTTCACTGCATCCTTTTCGGTAGTCACCAGCGCATCCACGGATTCCTGCACTGCCGTTTCCATGGCAGCCTGCATTTCCGCCATCGTATAATCATGATGGTCGGGATACCGTTTGGATACGGCGACTGTAGTCCCGATATGCTGTAAAGTCTGTTCGAATGAAGAGGGGTTGCCGATTGCCGAAAAGGCCAATACTTTTTTGCCGTGCATGGTTTCCAGCGTGAACGCCTTCGCGCGCAACCCCTTGTCCCAATCCTCCAGTTCAATACAGCGAAGCGGCTTATGGACGCTTTCTACGATCAGCGCGGTTTGGTTATAGCGTTGCAAAACTTCCCGGATTTGATCGCGGGTATTGTCCGGTGACTGGTCGACTTTTGTCAACAGAAAAAGTTGGGCACGGTTCAGGTTTTCCAATGGTTCCCGCAACGTACCGCGCGGCAGCAAAAAATGATTGCCAAAACCATTCAGCGTGTCAATTAATACAATATCCAAATCCCGGGCCAGCTGCCAATGCTGGTAGCCGTCATCCAGGATAATAACATCCGCGTTTAATTTCTGGACAGCATATTGGCCGGTCAAGGAACGGTCCTTCCCGACCACAACCGCTACGCCCGGCACGTTTTTCGCCAGCAGAAACGCCTCATCGCCGGCCTCGGCAGCCGACATATAAATACGCTGCCCGTCCGAAACAAGCCCGATTGGCTCGCGCCATTTGGCCCGGTAGCCCCGGTTCAGGATCACAACCCTGCAGCCCATGTCCCGGATTAACGCCGCCAGGACTTGGGCGGTTGGCGTTTTGCCGGTTCCGCCGACGGTAATATTCCCCAGGCTGATCACGGTACACGGCAGACGATGCTGCCTGAATATGCCGCAGCGGTATAACAGCAGTTTACAACAAACACCGGCGCCATAACACCAGGAAAACAGTTGCAGGACAGCCAATACCAGCTTGCCGAAAATACCGTGCTCTTTCTCGTGGACCAGTTGATACAGATAGATTTGAATTGCCTCAAATTGGCGCATTTTACAGTTCCGCCTTTAACGTTCAGTTGGTTATTGCCGATTTTCCAATAACTCTTTCAGGCACACCGCACTTTTGTGCGCTGCGCCGCGATTTTCCCGGATAATGGTCAGCGCTTCTTCGCTCATCGTCCGGCGAAGTGTTTCATTCGCAAGGATCTCCAGCCATTTTTCCGCCAGGCTTGCTTCGTCGAAAACCGTCGCACAGGCGTTGCGGCCGGAAAACAGCGCATAACTCTCTTTAAAATTAAACATATGGGGTCCGACTACGATCGGTTTGCCATGGGCAGCCGGTTCAAGGATATTGTGCCCGCCTAACGATACGAGGCTGCCGCCGACAAAAATGATATCGCCCAAACTATAAATCTGCCCCAATTCGCCAATGGTATTCAATATGACGAGTTCATGACCTTCCGCCGGTTCCGCCGTCAGAGCGGTGCGGGTTTTCGCCTCGAAGCCGGCTTCTGCGGCCATGGCAAGAAGTTCTTCCGCCCGCAAAATTTCCCGGGGCGCGATGATTAGCGCGGCTTGGGAATAAACGGCTTTCACCTTGGTAAACGCAGCCAGCAACAACTCTTCTTCGCCTTTGTGCGTGCTGCCGGCAACAATGATCGGTTCGGCAGACGTCAGCCCCAGTTGCCGCCGCAGCGAAACAATTTTCTCCGGGCTCGTATCCGTGTATGTCTGGTCAAATTTCGTATTGCCGGTTACAATCACCCGTTTGGGGTCCGCCCCCATTTGAATAATATATTGCGCGTCAATGGTCGATTGCATGCAAAATTTTATGATCGTCTCCAGCATATTCGCCAAAATTCCCCGTAAATACCGGTAGCGGGCCACACTTTTCTCACTGATCCGCCCGTTAACCATCATCACCGGGATTCCTTGCCGGCGAACCGAACGCAAAAAATTAGGCCATAATTCGGTTTCCACAGGCAAAAAAACCCTCGGCCGGATCCGCCGTACGGTCCAGTCGCTCAGCCACGGCAAATCCAGAGGGAAATAGATAATACTGTCCGCATCGGAAATAATTCGCCTCGCCATTTCATAGCCGTTGGCCGTGACTACGGAAATCAAAATCGGATTTCCGGGCAAGGTTTTACGGATTTCTTTGACAATCGGGCTGGCAGCCACAATTTCCCCTACGGATGCGGCATGGATCCAAATGCAATTTTTTTCCGCTACCGGCGCCATAATCTCAGCCGGAATAAAACCGAAGCTTTGGCGTAATCGCTCGCCAAACCCTTTTTCCTGCATCAAACGCCAAGTAAACAGCGGTATGGCGGCAACGGCCAGGCATACGGCCAGAATATTATATAGGAAATGCATCATAGTTACCCCTTTTCGACTCTGTCGTGCCTCTATCCTGCCTGTTCATTGAACTGGATCTGGTATAGTTTTTCGTATAATCCGCCGCTGCGGATCAATTCCTCATGGGTCCCGGTTTCGACAATCCGGCCCTTATCCATCACAAGGATGCGGTCGGCCCGCTGGATCGTGGAAAGACGATGGGCAATGACAAACGAAGTCCGTCCCACCATCAGTTTATCCAGCGCATCCTGGACCAGTTTCTCACTTTCCGTATCCAACGCCGAGGTTGCCTCATCCAGGATCAGCACCCGGGGATTTTTCAGAATCGCCCGGGCAATCGAAATCCGCTGGCGTTGACCGCCGGAAAGTTTGCAGCCGCGCTCCCCGATTTGGGTTTGGTATCCTTCCGGCATTGCCAGGATAAAGGTATGGGCGTTCGCGGCCTTGGCCGCCGCCAACACCTGTTCCTCCGTTGCCGTCAGGTCCCCGTATAAAATATTACTGTAAATTGTGCCGTTAAAAAGGATTGTCTCCTGCGGCACAATTCCAATTTGCTCCCGCAAGGAACGCAGCGTCACCGATTTAATATCGATCCCGTCCAACGTGATTCTACCGGCAACCGGATCGTAAAACCGCGGCAGCAGATTGGCGAAGGTCGTTTTGCCGGCGCCGCTGGGGCCGACAATCGCGACCATCTGTCCCGGTTCGGCCGTCATGGAAACTTCCTGCAAAGCCGGTTCACCGGGTTTGTATTCAAACGTAACGTTCTCAAACGCAACCGTGCCCTGTACCGGCGGCAAATCCACCGCCCCCGGCAAATCCTGAATTTCCGACGGTGTGTCCAAAACGGTAAACACCCGATCGGCCGCAGCCAGCGCCCGCTGGATATTGCCGTACACCCGGCTTAACCGTTTAATGGGGTTCGAGATATTGACAACATAAATTAAAAATGCGATCAGAGACCCGGAAGTCAGACTTCCGGAAATGACTTCCCGGCCGCCGTACCAAATAATGATCGTAACGCCAATCGCCGCCAGAAACTCAATCGTCGGCGTCAGCGTCGCCATGATTTGGGCTGCTTTCATCTGCGCCCGGAAATTGAAATAGTTTTCCCGGTTAAACCGGTCAATTTCATAGTCTTCGCGGGCAAAGGATTTGATGACCCGCACCGAAGAAATCGTTTCTTGCAGTACGGAAGTAATGTCGGCAGTACGTTCCTGCAGTGTTTTTCCCGCCTTGCGCAGTTTTTTGCCGAAAAAATTGATGGCCAACGCCACCAGTGGCAAGGTAGTCAGCGTAAGGAGCGAAAGTTTCCAGTGAATATAAAACATGGCGCCCAGCGAACCGGCCAGGACCATTCCTTCCGTGACCAATTCGACTACACTATCGATCAACGCGTTCTGTAACGCCGCCACATCATTGGTAACATAACTCATGATCGTACCGGTCTGGCGTTTATCGTAATAGGACAGCGACAATTTTTGCAGATGACGGTATACCGCCTCGCGGATATCAATGATGACTCGCTGGCCGATAAATGACATCAGATAGGTTTGGCCATAAAAAAAGATCCCCCGAACCAAAAAGACGGCAACAATGCTGATAGAGATTATATTCAGCATCTCCATATTTTTCGCTGTGAGCACATCGTCAATGACATTTTTGATGATCCAGGGGATATACAGGTTCCCGCCGGCTGCGACGATGATGCACACGATGGCGAGAGCCAGCCGTGGCAGATAGGGGCGAATATAACTCAGCAAACGCAGATAGATCTTCATGCTCTTCCTCCACGGCTTTCAGCCGCTACATCCAAAACTAACCGGGCAACCCGGTTGACAGCGCCGGGTTCTCCCAAACGATGCCGCACTTCAGCCAGATCGGCTTTGTTTTTTGCGCGAACCGCCGGATCTTGCAGCATCGGCAAGGCAGCCGCCACCAGATTATCCGCCGTAACCGCGCTTTGCAAAAATTCCGGCAGAATACGCCGGCCGGCAACAATATTGGGCAGGCTGATATTGTCAATCCGCACCAACGCCTTGCCAATCAGATAGGTTAAAAACGCCGTTTTGTAAATCACCACCGAAGGAACTTGCAGCAAGGCCGCCTCTAGAGTGACGGTGCCGGAAGCAGCCAGCGCCAAATCGGCAATGTTCATTAGATCATACGTATATCCGTCCGTCAATTGAACGTCCACCGGATATGACTGCAGTTTGGTTTGGATTGCTTCCCGGGAAATTGTAGAGGCTACCGGCAGAAAAAACTGGCAGCCGGGAATTGCCTCGCTGATCCGTACTGCCGCTTCCAGCATGGGGGTCAATAACCGGTCAATCTCATGCCGGCGGCTGCCCGGTAAAAGCAACACCACCGGATAGGCGGGATTGACGCCGAAATGGCGGATCGCTTCTTCCTTGCTCCACTGCGGTTTGACGATGTAGACTTCAGCCTCAAATGAAAAAATGGCCGCAACTTTCGTTACCGTTTCGGCCACGCCTTTCGCCCTGCCCCGGCCCCACGCCCAGACGGACGGACTAATATAGGATACTACCGGAATCCCCAACCGTTTGGCCACGGCAGCCAGCCGCATGTTAAAGCCGGGATAATCGATCACCACCAGCACATCCGGCCGTTCGCGCTCCATGACTTCGGTAAGCAGGTCCCGCAGACGAAACATTTTTCGCAGATTGCGGACCACTTCCACAATGCCCATTACGCCCAAATCGGCGATATCATACACAATATCAACGCCGGCCGCACGCATGCCGCTGCCGCCCATGCCGATTAAAGAGATATCCGGCTGCATCGCCTTCAACGCCTTGGCCAGACTGGCGCCGTGCAAATCACCGGACGCCTCCCCCACCGAAAGCATAATTTTCGTCATACAACAAGCCTCCACCCAGTTTCAAAAAAATTACTGCACTGCAATCGTAATCTTATGCTTGTCAGCCATGGCAATCACCGTTTCCTTGTCAATAAGCAGTGTTTTACCGGCCTCCATCACCAGTGCGACAGCACCGGCGTCAATCATCGACTGCAGCGTGTCCGGGCCCACTCCCGGTACATCAAATCGCATATCCTGGTCCGGTTTTGCCACTTTCGCGACGGTCACGCCGCCGCGTCCGAGCGCCCCGCCTCTGCGTATGCAGGCATCCGTACCCTCAATCGCCTCGACGGCCATAACAGCCCGGTTTTTGACAACCACGGTCTGCCCAATATCCAGGCCGCCAATCTGCTTGGCCATTTGAAAGCCAAATTCCATGTCCGCCAATTCCGCTTCAGTCGGTTTGCGCCGGGTTAAAATTCCCGCCTGTGGCATCAACGGCTTCAAAAATTGCGTCTGGTCCAGTACACCGATGCCTTCGGCAGCCAATTCCCGCACAAACGCCAGCATCAAGGTATCGTCACTGTGGTTTTTTAAACTTGCCATCAATTTGATCAACCGCATATCCGGCAGAACCAGCTTGTTAAACACCAATTCTTTGGTCACTTTGCCCAGCATGGTAACCTCTGTAACGCCTTCCGCTTTCAACGTGGAAAGGATCTTTCCCAACTTGGCGACACTGATCGGATAAAATTTATCGGCGGCAGCCGCCAAATCTTTATCCACCCCGTCGACA
Source organism: Bacillota bacterium (assembly GCA_017861495.1). The sequence continues at coordinate 1,607 of JAGFXW010000073.1, read as the reverse complement.
AGGCCAATGGCAATTACACCAAAACCCATGCCGCGAGCGGCACGGTGCCGCGAGCGGCACGGGCAAATTCGACCGGCAATCGTCCGACGCCGGCCAATAATCCTATTTTTTTCATAGTGCCCCCGTTTACGCTTCGCCCGCTTCCCGTCGGCCACGGCAAATTCCGCGTTCCGCATTCCGCAAAAAGCGCATAAAATGTTCTACTTCGTCCGAGGATTCCAACTCTTGCTCCATAACAGCAATTGCCTGCGGCAAACTCAGGCCGGAGCGGTAAAGAATCCGGTACGCCTTCTTCAGGTTGCGCCGTACTTCCAGCGACATTCCGGCCCGTGACAGGCCAACATTGTTCAATCCTGCCACTTTCGCCGGATTCCCGTCGACAATGACAAACGGCGGAATATCCTGAACAATTTTGGACGCGCCGCCGATCATGGCGTTCCGCCCGATTTTAACAAACTGATGCACGCCGGCCAATCCGCCGACAATGGCCCGGTCTTCGACAATCACATGCCCGGCCAACGTTGCCGAGTTCGCTAAAATAACATTATTCCCGACGATGCAGTTGTGCGCCACATGGGAATACGCCATCAGCAGGCAATCGTTGCCGACCCGGGTCTCTTCGCCTTCACCGGTCGCCCGGTTGATCGTTACACATTCCCTGATTTTCGTATTGTTGCCGATAAAGACATAGCTTTTTTCGCCGTAAAACTTCAGATCCTGCGGCTCAGCGCCGATCGACACGCCAGGGAAAATCACGCAATGGTGGCCAATGCTGGTCCAGCCGTCAATTACCACATGCGGACCGATTTTTGTACCGTCGCCAATAATAACATTGGCCCCGATTACCGCATAAGGACCAACTTCTACATCCTTGCCAATCCGTGCGCCCGGGGCAATCACAGCTGTTTCATGAATTTTGCGCATCGGTATAACTACCGTTTCCGGTTTCATATTTCTTCAACTCCTCCATAAATGTGCCGCACATAATCAATTTAGTTACTGTTACGTATAGTCCGACTGTTTAGTCTGTTTGTGGCGGGCGCATTTAGGCCATTTTCAGCCATAATCGAAAACGATCACGGTTTAATGCCTTTTTTTAACCTATATTCTCTGTTTTACGAATTTTTACGCCCTATTTAATGGCAAAGAAAAATTCCGCTTCCGCTACAAGCTCTCCGTCGACGAAGGCCTCGGCCCGCAATTTTCCCATGGAGCCCCTTACTTTCATCACTTCGGCAACCGTCTTAACTTGATCGCCAGGAACAACCGGCCGGCGAAATTTCACGTTGTCCATACCGGCAAAGTAGGCAATTTTTCCTCTGTTTTCTTCCGGATACAGCATGGCAACCCCGCCTACCTGCGCCATGGCTTCCAAAAGAAGAACTCCCGGCATGACCGGCTGACCGGGAAAATGACCTGCAAAAAACGGTTCGTCGATCGTCACATTTTTTATCCCTACAGCTCTTTTTAACGGCTCGATTTCCAGAATGCGATCCACTAACAACATTGGATAACGATGGGGAATAATTTGCTGAATCTCAGTCGCTGTCAGCACCATAACTCAACCAGCCTCCTTATGTTCTATCCATAGCGGCCGCAATCCTGGC
>JAGFXW010000264.1 GCA_017861495.1 Bacillota bacterium | reverse complement strand
AGAAATGTGCATTTTTTCATCATCAAATGTATCCAATTCAGTCCATTTTATAATCCGTCCATCCACATCGGAAACCCAGCGGCTTACCGTCGTGTTCCCTTTTCGTTCAAGAACTTCGACACTCTTTAAATCGGTCATAAACTCAGGATATTTTTCCATATCTTTCAAAATTGGATATATCTTGTCCGGTGTACTGGCAACATGCAAACTCACTTCTACATACGGCATAAAAATCTCTCCTCACCTTTCCATCTCTATAGATCTTCAACAATATCCTGCGCTTTTTCTATTGCCCGCGCGTATGCGCCGACCACTTTGTCAACCAGCTCGTCTTTTATAGCCAACGGCGGTTCAATACGCATAACCTTGGGATTATTCAATGTATAGGCAACTAAAATCCCTTCCGCTATCAATTCCGACATTAAGTATCCGCCAATGCCTTCTTTGGTTAACTCCAATCCAATCATCAATCCCTTACCGCGGACTTCCCGGACGACATCAGGATAGGCTGACGCCATATTGCGCAGCGAAGCAAGAATTTTTTCCCCCGTTATCGCGGCTTGCTGAATCAACCCCTCCTCCTGAAGAGCTTGGATCGTCGCTATCCCTGCCACACAAGCCAACGGGTTCCCGCCGAACGTTGAAGTATGCAAAAAAGGACTCGTAATATACTGTTCATAAATTTCAGGCCGGGAAATATAGGCGCCTAACGGCATCACACCACCGCCAAGCGCTTTCGCAGTGGTCAGAATATCCGGCACAACGCCATAATGATCAACCGCAAACATCTTGCCGGTTCGGCCCAATCCTGTCTGAACTTCATCGCAAATCAACAAAGCGTGATGTTGGTCGCATAAAGCCCGGACGGACGGCAAATAGTCATCCGGCGGTACAATAATCCCGCCTTCACCTTGTATCGGTTCAACAATTACTGCTGCCGTTTCCCCATCCATCACTTTCTCCATTGCCGCGATGTCACCAAACGGAACATGTACAAATCCATCCAATAATGGAGAAAACGGATCTTTAAACATATCACGGCCCGTAGCAGACAGTGATCCAAACGTTTTGCCATGGAAAGCATTTTCGGTAGAAATAACTTTTGTTTTCCCCGTATGAATGCGCGCCAGTTTCAAGGCTCCTTCTACCGCTTCCGTCCCACTATTGACAAAAAAACTATATTGCAAATCCCCAGGCGTAATCTGGGCCAACAGTTCTGCCAAATCAGCCATCGGCATATTGAACAACACTTTGCTGGACATCGGCAGCCGTTCTAGTTGCTGCTTCACCGCCGCAATCACTTTTGGATGCCGGTGGCCAAGGCTGAAAACGCCATATCCGCCCAGGCAATCAATAAATTCCTTGCCATCCATATCACGGATAATAGCGCCTTCCGCTTCCCACTCAACTGACGAAAAACCCATAAAACGCAATAACCGGGCCATAGACGGATTAATATATTGTTCATATTTAGCGATTGTTTGTTCAACCGCTTGTTTGTTATCCACCATCACACCTCCATATATTACACAACCTGCTTTGCTAATTCATTTCTATTTATCGCAATAAAATCCTCTTTGTCCAAAACAGAAAGAATATTCACTTTACTCTCGCCCTATTTTCCTGTCACATTGACAAGCACGCCAGTTCCTGTTATATTACAAATAATATTATACACAAACTGCGATGAGTAGGACAAGTAAGACCGCTTAACCTTTCAGAGAGCCGGGGGTGCTGAAACACGGCAGGTTGGCTGACTGAAATACACCTATAAGCAGCAGGCTGAAAGATGTTACAAGTAGGCCGGGCCGGTTAGCTGCCGTTACCAGCTTGAAAGCATGCGCTTTCGCTTGAGCGGCTATTTTTTTAGCAACAAGGGTGGTACCACGGGTTTACACTCGTCCTTATCAAAGGGCGGGTTTTGTTTTTTTCACACACAACAATAATAGAATAACTACAAGGAGGATGTAAAACAAATGACAGTCCTTGATACACTCAAAGAACGTGGCTTTGTTCAACAAATGACTCACGAAGATGAAATAGCCGAGCTTCTGGAAAAAGAAAAAATTACATTTTATATTGGATTTGACCCCACCGCAGACAGTCTGCATGTCGGCCATTTTTTAGGAATGATGGTAATGGCTCATATGCAGCGGGCCGGTCACCGTCCAGTCTGCCTCATCGGCGGCGGAACCGCAATGGTTGGAGATCCTTCCGGCAAAACGGACATGAGAAAAATGATGACGCTGGAAACCATATCGTATAACGGAGAGCAATTTAAAAAACAAATGCAGCGTTTTATCGATTTTAGCGAAGGTAAAGCGCTTATGCTAAACAATGCCGATTGGCTTTTAAAATTGAATTATGTCGATTTTTTAAGAGGTATCGGCGTACATTTTTCAGTAAACCGCATGCTCACTGCCGAATGTTTCAAACAACGCTTAGAGAAAGGCCTCTCATTTTTAGAGTTTAATTATATGCTGATGCAAGCCTACGACTTTTTGGAATTGAACCGTCAATGCGACTGCATTATGCAAATGGGCGGCGATGACCAATGGTCCAATATATTAGCGGGCGCGGATCTTATTCGCCGCAAAGAAAGCAAACCCGCGTATGGCTTAACCTTCACCCTGCTGACAACCAGCGACGGAAGAAAAATGGGAAAAACTGAAAAAGGCGCCCTCTGGTTGGATCCCGAAAAAACTTCCCCTTACGATTTTTATCAATATTGGCGAAATATCGATGACGCTGATGTTGAAAAATGCCTGGCGCTGCTGACCTTCCTCCCAATGGAGGAGGTAAAACGGCTGGGTGCGTTGCAAGATAAAGAAATCAACATTGCCAAAAAGACTTTGGCTTTTGAAGTTACCCAACTAATTCACGGTACGGACGAAGCGACAAAAGCGCAACAAGCCGCCGAGGCCCTATTCGGCGGTACCGGTTCTCTGGACAATGTGCCGACTGTTACGGTGAACGCTTCGGTTATTGGCGCGAAACTTCTCGATATCCTTGCTTCCTCCAAAATTGTCGCTTCGAAATCCGAAGGCCGCCGTCTGATCCAACAAGGCGGACTCTACATCGGTGATACGACAGTAACCGACCCGGATTTTCTATTTACTGCTGATCTGTTGGATAACAATAGTCTCTTGATTCGCAAAGGCAAAAAAAGTTACCATCGAATTATCGTAGAATAAATTAAATAAAAAACCACCTGTACTTCAATTTTATTATTGAAGTACAGGTGGTTTTTTATTATCTCCGCCCTATTTTACAACAACAACAGGAATCATAGCATGCTGAACTACATTCGTACTGACACTTCCAAGGAAGAATTCGCCGACACCACTCAAACCACGACTGCCAATCACAATTGTATCATATTGATCTTTATGGGCAATCGTTAAGATACGATTACTCGGACTGCCAAAATCAAGGATCGTTTTTATCGGATTTGGATACCCGCTT
>JAGFXW010000263.1 GCA_017861495.1 Bacillota bacterium | reverse complement strand
TTATTTCGGCAAAGGCGAGGGTGTCATTCACCAGTTGATCGCAGAAAAAGGCAACCTATCGCGTGGTTCCGTGCTGGTGGCGGCCGATTCCCATACCTGTACCGCCGGCGCTTACGGCGTATTGGCGTTTGGCGTTGGGTCTACCGAAGCGGCTGCCGCGATGGCTACGGGGACCTTGGATATTGAGGTGCCGCCGGTTCAATTAATCCGGTTGGACGGGGTATTGAAACCGGGTGTGTATGCGAAAGATATTATTTTAACCTTGATCGGACAATTTGGCACCGATGGCTTTACCGACCAGGGGATCATTTTTGCCGGCAGTTGGGTGAAAAACGCGACCTTGGCGGAAAAAATGACGATCAGCAATATGACCATCGAAATGGGAGCCATGCTGAGCTATTTTTCCGAGTTGGACGATGTCGGCCCGGTTGCTGTCGAGCAGCGGTTTGATGTGAGCACGTTTGTGCCGGTTGCCGCTTGCCCGCATTCTCCGGGCAATGTCAAGCCGCTGGCCGAAGTAGCCGGTACGCCGGTTACGCAAGTGGTGGTCGGGAGCTGTACGAATGGACGGTTGAGTGATATGCGGGACGTGGCGGCCGTATTTGCCAAAGCGCAGGTTCATCCTGACGTTACCTGCATTGTGGTTCCGGCTTCGGCGGAAGTAGCCGATGCGATGGACAAGGAAGGATTAACGAAAATCATCCGTGACGCTGGCGCAACCGTTACGAATCCCGGTTGCGGACCTTGTTACGGCGGACATATGGGCTTAGTTACCTCGGCGGATACGGTAGCTTCCACGACAAACCGTAATTTTTCCGGCCGGATGGGAGCGACAGATGCCAAAGTGTATCTGGTTTCACCGCGGGCCGCTGCCGAAGCGGCAGTGGCAGGGACTCTTGTTGTGCCGGGAACGGTTACCCCGCTGGAAGGAGAAGAGAGCCATGGAGAATAAACTGGTTTTTCGCGGCCGGGTATGGTATTTTGGCGAGGATATCATTGATACGGACCAAATTTTGCCCGGTGGTACAGCCGGGGGATATTGTGGTAGCCGGCAAAAATTTCGGCGCCGGATCCAGCCGGGAGCAAGCCCCGGTAGCGTTGCAGGGCGCCGGCGTAGGGGCTGTGGTTGCCGTATCGTTTGCCCGGATTTTTCGCCGGAACGCGATTAATATCGGTTTGCCGGTTTTGTATGCCGATCTTATCGGCAAGGTGAAAAACGGCGATGAAATAACGGTTGATTTTAATAGTGGTGAAATCACTTTACCGGATGGGAGCGTGGTTGCCGGCCAGCAGCCGGGCGAAAGCGTGCGGTCCATCCTGGCGGCCGGCGGGTTGATTCCCAAGGTGCGGCAGCAGCTAAAACGTAAAGGGGGCGAAACGAAATAATGCAGAAAAAAACAAAAGAAATTATTATAGCAGATCAAGAGCGGGTACGCGCCTATGAAAAAATATTCAGCGCGCCGATGCCGATAGTAACCAAAGACGGGGATGTGGACGGTCTTCCGTCGCCGTTTCCCCGTATGGTTGCCGGGGTAGAACGGGGCGGGCACCGGATTTGGGAACTGGCGCAAAAAGCGGTCGAAACGGGAATTCCGGTACAAAATCCGATCCTGGGCCGGAATACAGCGCAGGAGCAGTTGGCCGAATCGAATGACATGTATGCGGCAGCCGAAAAACTGGGCTTGACCTTGTTCCACTTTGTCCATTCGGAAGCGACGAGGCATATCGATCCGTTGAATGGCGCGGAATTGATCGAACAGTCGCGCGGCAAAGGCGGCATCACGCCAATGGGCGAACGGGAATTTGTTCAATTGGGCGGCGGCAGCAAGCATCCTATGCGGATTAACGCCACCGGCGATACGCCGCACCTCTCGATCATCAATGCGTTGATCGCCGGCTTTGACGGTACTGATATCGGCCCGGTGATCCATGTGCATTTTGGCGGCAGAGGAATTCATGACTATCGCACGAAAGTGTTAAATGGGTTTCGGGCCTTGCAGATTTGTGCGGAAAATGGGATTCATGTCCAAACCGACTCCCACAAACACTTAAACAATATCGATGGGACCGATGGCATGGCGCTCGCGATGTGCTTATTGGCGGAAGGTCTGGCCGTACAGGCCGGCTTGCCGAAAAAATTGAGCGCTCTGCAAATGAACGTGGGCGGGATCAATATCCTGGCCGATTTGGCAGTTATGCGGGCCTTTAAGGAAACAATGTGGAGCGGATCGCTGGTCGTGGTGCCGGAAACATTCCAGAACCCGCCGGCCGATCTGATTGCCGAGCAGGCTCATTTTGCCCGGATGGCCGTAAGCGCCCGCTTGGGCGGAGCCAACTTCTACCGTCCGAAAGCGGCCGAATCGGTGGGAATTCCGACCGGGGCCTCGATGGGCAAAGCGATCTGGGCTACACAGAACGTGTTTGAAAATATGGCCGCCATTGAAATTAAGGATCCGTTTATTCAGTTGCGCAAAGAAGAGATCATCACGGAAGCCATGGCGGTGATCAGCGCGGTCGTAAAATCGCCGCGAATGCTGCAGCCGCAGGATATTACACCGGAGTTTTGGCAGGGTTACAGTGCTGAAGAATTAATCGACCTGATTGTCGCTGGCGGCAAAGCCGGAGTGATGGATTGTCCGCGCGCCGGCGGCTGGGATTTGAAACGGGGCGTTCGTACGCACCGCGACAAGGATGGAATTCGCCGCTATGTGCCGGGCTTCAGCCCGGTGTCGGTAGCGCCGGAGAACGTTGCGTTCACTGCGGAACCGGTAGCGGTCGATAAGCCGGCCCAAATCACGAAAAAAGGCAAGATTGTCCTGGCGACTGTCGGCGCCGATGCCCATGTGGTCGGCGTGAATGTTATCCGGGAAGCGATTGAAAAATCAGGCTACGAAGTCATCTATCTGCGCGGCATGAATTTACCGGAAACGGTAGCGGAAGTTGCCGCTGAAGCCAAAGCCGCAGTAGTCGGGATCAGCAACCTGCTGGGGATGGGATCCGTACTGTATCCGCGGGTTCATGAACGGATGCAGCAGCTGGGAATTCGCGATAATACCCATCTGATTGCCGGTGGGCGGATCGCGGAAAAAGAAGAAGACCATGCGGCCATTGAAGAAAAAATAAAGACGGAAGGCACGGGCTTCCTGAAAGTCGATGCGTTCTTTGGTCCGGGTACCGATCCGGCCAAAGTCATCGAATGGCTGGACGAAAAGTTGAAGGGGGAAAACCGGTAATGAGTCAAACAGAAAAAATCAATTGCGTCATCATGCGCGGCGGCACCAGCAAGGGGATCTTTCTCAAAGTGAATGATCTGCCGGGCAATGTCGAACAGAGAGACCAACGCATTTGTGAAATTTTTGGCAGCCCCGATGTACGGCAAATCGACGGGCTGGGCGGCGCCGATGCCCTGACCAGCAAACTGGCCATTATTGCTCCGCCAACCCGTCCGGATGCGGACGTGGATTATACGTTTGGGCAGGTCAGCATCACCAAGCCGTATATCGATTATAGCGGCAACTGCGGCAATATTTCCGCCGCCGTCGGTCCGTTTGCCATCGATGAAGGATTGGTGCGGGCGCAGGAAGGCATGACCACGGTTCGTATTCATAATACCAATACGAAGAAACTGATTATTGCCGAAGTGCCGACAGTGGACGGTAAGGCTGCAGTCATTGGGGATTGCGCGATCGCCGGCGTTCCGGGAACCGGAGCAAAAATTATGCTGGATTATTCGGATACGGCCGGAGCGGCAACCGGTAAACTGCTGCCGACTGGCAATGTGAAGGATGTTCTCGAGATTCCGGGCTATGGTCCGGTCACTGTCAGTATTGTGGATGCAGCCAATCCGGTGGTGTATGTGGCGGCGAAGGATTTAAAACTGAGCGGCATTGAAACTCCGCAGGAAGTGGATGGCAACAAGGAGCTTTTGGGCTTGCTCGAGCAGATCCGCGGCGCAGCCGCAGTAAAAATAGGCATGGCAAAGACCCCGGAAGACGCCTTGGCCAATGTGCCGGCATTTCCAATGATCGCATTTGTCAGCCCGGCTGCCGACTATAAAGATTTCACCACCGGCAAATTAATTAGTGCCGATGACGTTGATTTTGTTTCCCGTTTGATGTTCATGCAAAAATTGCATAAAACGTATGCGGGAACGGCCACGATTTGTACCGGCGCGGCAGCGAAAATTACCGGATCGGTGGTCAATGAAATGATTGCGGATGTTGATAAAAAATCGTTTATCCGCATTGGTCATCCGGCTGGGGTGATCGATGTTGAAGTGGCGGTGGAAGAAAAAAATGGGCAAACGGTGCTAAAACGGGCCGCAATGTCCAGAACAGCCCGCCGAATCATGGAAGGGTATGTGTACGTAAGAAAGTAAACGGTGATATTTCGGAAAATACATGAGATCAATGGAGTGTAAACATGGACCATTCTGCAGAGAAAGTATTGGATACGATTGTTTTCGATATTGGCAGCACCTTTACAAAAG
>JAGFXW010000262.1 GCA_017861495.1 Bacillota bacterium | reverse complement strand
CCTAAGAGGGCGGGGTCCCTGTGCCCTGTGGGTATTACAGGCTGTTAACGAGATAAATAAAAAATACAGAAGGAATTTCACTATGTCAAATATTGCTCTGCTGTTGGTGCTATCTGCGGCATTTGCCCATGCTACGTGGAACTATTTGGCCAAAAGAGCGAGCGGCGGGACGCCGTTTGTGTGGTTGTTTGGTGTCGTATCAACAATTGCTTATTTACCGTTGGCGATAGGGATACTGATTTACCAAAAGCCGGTTATCGGATTTTATCAGCTTGTTTTTATGGCTGGTACAGCGGTTCTGCATTGTGCTTATTTTCATTTACTCGACAAGGGATACCGGATTGGTGACCTATCGCTCATTTATCCACTGGCCCGCAGTACTGGACCGCTGTTGGCTATGATCGCTGCGATACTCTTTTTAGGTGAACAGCCGACTATTGTTACTATTAGCGGTGGATTGTTAATTTTGGCGGGTGTGTTTTTTTTGACAGGCAACCCGTTGCTGTTGAAGGAACCGGGTGCGAGCAAGCCGGCTATATTTGCCGTTCTATGCGGCATAGTAATTGCCTCGTATACTGTTTGGGATAAGATGGCAGTCAGTTACTATTTGGTGCCGCCGCTCTTGCTGGACTGGTCATCCAATTTTGGCCGGACTTTGCTTTTGACACCGTATGCCGCCCGAAATCGTTCACTGATTTATGCGCAGTGGAAGATGAACAAACGGTTTGTTATTGCTGTCGGCATATTGTGTCCATTGGCCTACATCCTAATACTGACTGCACTGGTATTTAGTCCGGTCAGCTATATCGCGCCGGCGCGCGAGATTAGCATTTTGGTCGGCACTGTGCTGGGGGCAAAATTGTTGTCGGAAGGAAATTTGACATCCCGTCTGGCAGCGGCCAGTGCGATGGTGGTCGGTCTGATTATTTTGTCGTTCGGCTAATGGGGAAAAGTTGGCAGTGAAATGCAGTTGCTATGGAACAATTAACTTGAGGGAAAAAAGGGGTGGATAGAGAATGGAATTGGCTAAATATATTGACCATACTTTATTGAAGGCGGATGCAACGGTAGACGATATCATTCGTCTATGCCAGGAAGCCGAAACATACGGTTTTGCTGCCGTTTGCATCAATCCTTGTTATGTGGATTTGGCGGCGCATCTGTTAGCGGAGAGCAAAGTGAATGTTTGCACGGTGATTGGCTTTCCGTTAGGGGCGAACCTGACGGAAGTAAAAGTTTTGGAGACCAAGGAGGCTGTTTTGCGGAAAGCAAAAGAAGTGGACTTGGTGATGAATATCGGTGCGGCTAAATCCGGACGCTGGGAAGCTGTTGTTGATGAAATTAAACAAGTTGTTACGGCCGCGGATGGAGCAGTGGTGAAGGTGATTATTGAGACGGCCTTGCTTACCACGGAAGAAAAGAAACAGGCTTGCCAGGCCGTAATCGATGGCGGCGCCCAATATGTTAAAACGTCAACCGGTTTTTCTTCCGGCGGCGCTACCGAGGAGGATGTCCGGCTGTTAAAAGAACTGGCGGGCGATCGGCTGAAAATCAAGGCTGCCGGCGGCATCCGGACTCGTGAGCAGGCGGAAGAAATGATTGCCGCGGGAGCGGCAAGGATCGGAACCAGTGCCGGACCATTGCTGGTCGTTTAAATCGGTACTTGGAGCAAGTTTTCAGCAGGAGAAAAGTAAGGCAAAGCGAACCTTTTACTACGAAAACAAAATCCGGGAATCGATTATTTTTCCCCTGTAAGGAGCAGTTATGCAGATACATGTATTGGCCAGCGGCAGTAGCGGAAACGCTACTTTATTTAAGTCTGAGGATGCAAATATTTTAGTGGATGCCGGGATCAGTGCCCGCCGCATCAAAAATGCGTTGGCGGAGGTTAATACGGCGGTAGAGGATCTGGACGGCATTTTGATTACCCATGAACATAGTGACCACATTAAAGGGCTTACGACGTTGATGAAAAAATACCGGTTGCCGGTCTATGCCCGGCCGGACACTTGGCGGCAAATGTCGTCCTACCGCCAGACGGCTCCCGAGTGCTGTCATTATTTGTACCAATCCATGGATTTTGGACCAGTGAAAGTGGAGGCGTTCAATACGTCCCACGATGCGGTTGATCCGGTCGGTTATACCTTTTATGAAAAAGAGCGAAAATACAGTTTGGCTACGGATTTAGGTGTCGTAACAGATAGTGTCAAAAAGGCGTTATCCGGAAGTTCCGGGCTGGTTTTAGAAACGAACCATGATTTGGATATGCTGCGCAATGGGAGCTACCCGTGGCACTTAAAGCGGCGGATTTTGAGCGACCGCGGCCATCTATCGAATATTGAAGCCGGAAAAACGCTGGCGGGTCTGGAGTTGGATGAGCAGTGCCAGGTTTTTTTGGCGCATATCAGCAAGGAAAATAATCGAAGGGATCTTGCCGAAAGCACGGTTGCCCGGATCTTGAGCGACGAGGGAATAGATATCGGCAAAGATATCCGATTGCATGTCACTCTTCCCGATGTTATCACCAGTTGGCAGGAAGGAAAGAAATAAAAGCTAGTCCTTATAAAAAATCGATTTAGCTAACCGGAATAGCGAGGGGGAAATCAGATGGTTAAAAAAATTGCCGCCTATTTTTTGATTGCAGTTTTTGGCGCCGTGGTCGGCGGCGGGCTGGTGCTGGGACTGGGCGATCGTTTTTTGGCAAAGCCGGCTCCGCAAATGATCGTGTCTGTGTCCAACCTGCAGCAGCCGCCGGCTGCCCAGGGACCGGTTTCTGACGCTCGCAACACGGCGATTGTTCGGGCTGCTCAGGCGGTAGGACCCAGCGTGGTTGGGATTGCCAATAAGTCATACAGCCGAGATTTGTTTAGCCGGAAGGTTTTGGTGGAACAAGGTGTTGGTTCCGGGGTAATCTTTGATTCGAATGGGTATATCGTTACGAATTTTCATGTTGTAGATGGGGCGCAGGAGTTGACGGTATCATTTGCGGATGGGCGTACCATGCCGGGGAAAGTGGTCGGGCTGGATTCGGCTACTGACCTTGCGGTCGTTAAAGTGGATGCGACCGGGTTGCCGGCCGCGGTGTTTGGCGATTCCGATGCCTTGTTAGTCGGCGAACCGGCGATTGCGATTGGCAATCCGTTAGGGCTGGAGTTCCGTGGCAGCGTTACAACCGGCGTGATCAGCGCGTTGAACCGTTCGTTGGAAATCGGCGAACGGAAATTCAAACTGATCCAGACCGATGCGGCGATTAACCCAGGCAATTCAGGCGGCGCACTGGTCAATGCGGATGGCTATGTTGTCGGTATCAACAGTGCAAAAATTGCTGTAGCGGGAGTAGAGGGTATCGGTTTTTCTATTCCGATCAATATTGCCCGGCCGATTTTACAGGCGATCATTGAGAAGGGGCATGTAGCTAGGGCGTTTTTGGGTGTCGGGGTATTGGACAAGGCCTTGGCAGCAAACTATGG
>JAGFXW010000261.1 GCA_017861495.1 Bacillota bacterium | reverse complement strand
CAAAAGTCTACAGGAGGGAAGATAGATGAAAAAACGTTGGGTAGTCCTCGCGGTGTCTTGGATCGTATTTTTCGTGGCGTTCCTCGATCGGGTCAATTTATCGGTCGCGATGCCTTTAATATCCAAGGAATTCTCCTTATCTCCGGAACAAATTGGTTATTTATTTAGTGCTTTCTTTATATCGTATACCCTATTCCAAATACCAGGCGGCTATTTGAGCGATAAGGTTGGACCGAAGAAGGTGTTGTTTGTTGCTTTAATTTGGTGGTCGATCATGACAATGGCTACCGGTGTAGCGCGGTCATTTTCTCAATTCTTTATTGTCCGTGTGCTGTTTGGCATTGGTGAAGGGCTTCAGCCGCCATGTGCTTTCAAATTAAACAGCAACTGGTTCCCCAACCAGGAGCGGGCAACGGCTAATGCGATCTTCACTTCTGCCTGTTCCTTTGGGCCGGCGATTGCACCGTCCATCGCCGTAGCGATTATCGGTCTGTGGGGCTGGCATGCACTGTTCTACATTTTTGGCGGATTGGGCTTTGTCATTCTTCCGTTACTGTACTTCTTCGTAAAAAATTCTCCGGAAGAGGATCCCAATATTACAAAGGAAGAACTCAATTACATAAAAAGCGGACAAGTAGAGATTGCGTCAGTCTCTTCCAACGATACCAGTGTAGGACTGATGAGTGTGTTGAAAAACCGGAATATTTGTTTGCTGGCGCTTACTTATTTCGGTTTTATGTGCGCGTTCTTCGGATTATTGTCCTGGCTGCCCAGTTATTTGGTAAAAGCGCGTGGTTTCGAACTGGTGAAAATGGGCATCTTCTCCGGCTTGCCGTTCTTGGCGCTGGGTATTGCCCAACCGTTTGGCGGCTGGCTTTCCGATAAGGTATTTGGCGGCAAACGGAAAATGCAGGCCATCATTGTAAATTTAGCCGCAGGGCCGGTTCTTTACGGTGTGGTTGCAGCGCCGACGGAAGGCGTTGCTATGGGTCTCCTGGTTTGTACAGGGTTTCTAGTAGGGTTGGCGTTTGGTCCCTTGTGGGCTATGCCAATGGAGTCGGTAAAACGCAGTTATGTGGGTATGGCGACCGGTGTGATGAACGCGGGCGGCAGTATTGGCGGTATCTTATCGCCGATTATCATCGGTTATTTGGTGGGTATGTCCGGTTATAATGCTGCGTTCGTCTTTATGGGTGGAGCCTTGGTCTTTACCGCACTCGTTGTATCTTTGGTTAAATTGCCGCCAAAAGCGGATGCCTCCAATTCATTAGCGTCATAAAATATAATAATGATATGCAACCCCTTCAGCAGGCAAGAAGTATGATTAACGCATACAATTTGCTGCTGAAGGGGTTTTTGCATGTCCGGAGTTTGATTTTTGCAGCAGTGTTTTTCCACACGGCCTGTTATGAATTAAAAACAGTTATAATAAGATGGTGGTATTCAGTGTGATGATTTATGACGATCGATACAAGAACCATTGATCGTTAACCGGCAAATATGCAAAATACAATAATTTTGCAGGAATTTTATAAAAAGTATGGAAAGCTGTAACAGTCCTTATCCTGTTTAACCAAATGATAAAGTAGCACCTGAACGCATAGATATGCGGGAATTGAATTGGCGGGTATTAAAATTTTTATTTGAAAGAGGGAAAATTGTGAAAGATCGATATCGATACGTAATAATGGCAACATGTACGGTTGCGGTACTGTTTTTTTTCTTGTTGAGTTGTACTTCAAGTGTTATCTCGTCTGCAAATATTTTTGACCAATCGGCTGATCCGGTTGCGCAACAGGTCTCAATAGACGAAGCCATGGAGGCTTGGCGAAATAAAGAAGTTGTTTTTATTGATGTTCGCACTCCGGAGGAATATCAAGAAGGTCATGTTCCTGGCGCTATTCTCATCCCATTGGCTGAATTGGAAAAAAGGCAGGATGAGGTGACGAAAGACAAGAGAGTCTTTTTGATTTGCAGAAGCGGCAATCGTAGTGCAAAAGCAAACGTAATTCTTCAAAAATACGGATATGTTAATACATATAGTGTCGCCGGAGGAATGATGAAATGGCAGGAAGCTGTCGAAAAGTAAGGATGTCTGCTTGCTGGGCGGATATAATGCAAAGAAACAATGTTTTTTAAGGACAGATGAAAAACTAAATTATTGGAAATCATTTACTTCCTAGATAAGGACGGTATTGTTTACGAAGGCGAATGGATTAATGGCAAGAAGGCAAAACAGGCAGAACAAGCAAAGAAAGTTTGGTTCTATGAAAATGGGCAATGGAAGATTAGCGAAATTTCTGTCTTCGCGAAGCTGGTAAGAATAATAAAAGGAAAGTAAAAAATGGCTTGCGCTGCGTTTCTTCGAACGTTGGCGCAAGCCATTTTTCTTTTGGGTTTCAGAACAGGATGGGCAACAAAGCGTGTGAATGAAAATTGTTGTAGATACGATGTTGGCCGGACTCAAGGAGTTAAGCAGTTTATAATAGAATAATTGTGATCCCGGCATTGCCGCGTTCGAAATCTTTGTCCCGGTTAAGGTCAGGATGCGCATCGAGAATACGGCGGGCGCCTTCATCAAAGATGCTCCAGTTTTCCCCAGACACTGTTTCTTTGATCTCGCCGCGTCTTTTACGGCTGGCAAGTTCGGCCCGGATGCCGATCCTCAGTTTGCCACCGACGCCTGTCGAGCCATAGCCATGAATAAGTTTGATTACTTTTGCTCCATGGGCGCGGGCCCGGACTAATTCTCCGGTTAGCCTTCGGATTGCCTGCTCAACGGTCGGCATGCCTTGTTCTAAGTTGATGGTAATTATTTTCGTTGCCATAATGATAGTTAAGTTCTCCCTGGATTGTATTATTCCTGCAAGAAGAACGGTTTTCATCAGGCTGTATCAATGTTTATTGCCATTGTGTCAGCGCTGGCATAAATAAATATCCCATAATTAGGGGCGATTATGAAAAATATGGCGAAAAATTGCCTAACATTTATTTTACAAACGGAGTCCTTCCATGGATGGAAGGCTTTCGCTAATTTTTCGTTTTTAACAGATTCCCTATTGCGGGCTGGGTGAAAGAAAAAGTTTTATATTAATAAATGACTTTAAAGGATTTTTAGGTTAAAATATAAAATGATATAATTTTACCAACTTTTAGGGAGGGGACTTGGAGTTTATGAAACAAGCTGCAGTGAGCAATGGAATATTGGAGAATATTTTTAAGCTGAGTGAAAAAAAGACGAATGTTAAAACAGAAATTATTGCAGGTGTTACGACGTTTGTTACGCTTGCCTATATTATTTTTGTTAACCCAAATATTCTTGCGGATGCAGGTATTCCCAAAGAGGCCGCCATTGCTTCGACCATATGGGCGACTGCGTTAACGACGATGTTGATGTCGGTCTGGGCTAACTTTCCGATCGCAGTAGCTCCTGGTATGGGGTTAAATGCATTTTTTGCCTACTATGTGGTCGGTGTTTTAAAATTG
>JAGFXW010000260.1 GCA_017861495.1 Bacillota bacterium | reverse complement strand
TAAAGACTGCCGCTCAATAGTATATGTTGCATAAATTATGCCAACTGCCGGTCAATTCAAAAAACCTTCTTGTGATTGGCGCCACGGCTTTGCAGCATAAATTGTTTTGTATATTTTCGGCACAGTTAGATTGTTTGATAAAGTATATTTGTATATTATATATATATCTAAATTGTAGACAGTTTCGTCTGAATACATTCTGCAAAACGCCATTCGTTTACAGGTCCGGTAAAGACAGCGTCTTTTTATGAATTTTAATTATTTTTACTATATGGAAACGGGCAATCGTCCGGTTTTCAGACGACGCCCGCTTCGCATTTTAACGAAAAACTACTTTTCCATAAAATCATTGAATAGTTTGCTCTTATTTTTCGACCTTAAGCGGTTTTTTCAATTGCTGCATCTTGTTTCCGTTGTTTGAACGTCATAGCAACCGCCGAAGAACACAAGATCGCTACGATAAAATATTGGAACGCCATGTCGTAATTGTTGCCGCTGCCGGTTCCGATCAAGAAACCTGCGATCATCGGCGAACAGAAACCGGCAATTTGTCCTGCCATGTTTACAAAACCCATTGCCCGGCCAGTGATCTCTTTGGAGATCGCACTGACTGGAAGATTATACAAAGCGCCAGTGGCAAAGAAGATGGAGAAACCAGTCAGCGTCTGCCATATTACCAGTTGATCCAATGATCCGGCGGTATAAGTCATATACAGGAAGGCAGCGGATACCCACTGAGAAATAATGAGAGGTATTTTCCGGTTATTCTTCGCTATACCATCACCGATCCAGCCGGCAAGCAAGAAACCAACCGCTCCTGCTACAAACGGGATTGAGGCAACCCAGCCTAATTGTGACAATGTCAAGCCGCGGGACAATTTCAGGTAAGATGGAAGCCAGGAAACGAAACCGTACGTTACCATGTTGGAGAACAAGAGGATAAAGAACGATTTATACACCGCTTGTTCCTTGATGATTTGCCAAAACGTCACCTTCTGTCCAGAAGTGATAGAAGTCCCGAGTTCTTCAGGCTTTTCTTCCAATTCATCCAGTTCTGCTTTACTAATTCCAGGCTTGTCGGCCGGGTTGTCCGGTAATTTCCACCAAATCAAAGCGACCAGCAGAGCACCGGGAATAAATAAAAGGTAATAAACCGAACGCCATCCATAGACAGAAACTAAACTTGCGATAAACCACGGGGTGACAGCGGGAGCAAGAACGGTCGCCGCCATCATCAGACCGCTGCCGATGCCGCGTTGTTTGAGCGGCAGCCAGTTCGCAGTAGCCTTCCAAGTAGCTGCCGGTGCAATGCCTTCGCCGATACCGAATATTACCCGGTATACAAGCATTGTTGTCAGATTGCTCGCCCATCCGGTTACGGCGGTAAAAGCCGACCACCAGAGTACAGCAGCTGACAATACCTTGCGGGAGCCGTATTTATCTGCAAGTAATCCGCCGGGGATTTGCATAATAAAATAGCCAAGGAAAAACGCGCTCATTACGCCGCCCATCTCAAACGGTTTGAGGCCAAATTCAAGGGCGATGAAAGGGATTGTTACCGCCATTACCATGCGATCGATATGACACAAAAACCAAATTGAACAAATAATGGACATTGATGTGTATGAGTGCTTCCACTTCATGGACACTACCTCCTTAAATTTTGCACTTCCGGCACACTCCGAACGGGAAAAATTTAGCGAACCAACCCTTGTCTCTTCACCCCCTGTTGCTGCATTCTTGAACTTGGTTAATTACACAACGTTTCAATTGATGGCGTTGCCCTTAATGAGCCTGCCAATGATTATTGCAATAATCATTCCAATAAATAAGCATAACTGCCAATCAAAGAAAATCCCTTGATTCATAAATCGCAGCATACCGTAAATTACATATAATTGTATGCATTTTATACAATTTCAGTTAACTTTGTATATTCTTCATACAGCGTCGATTGAAATCAACTGGCAACCAAACCAATCCTTGTGTTTCATATCCATTTATCGTAAAGGTTATGCAACAAAAGAGAATGGGGCGGTGCGCACGGTTTGACGCGCGCACCTTATTTTTAAGAATTCATGTGCGTTAGGTTACATTATATACAAGTGGTCAGTCTTTGCATACAATGCGTTTTTAATCTTAACTTCTCTTATTTAACAGCTTCAACCAGCACTGCCATACCTTGGCCGCCGCCAATACATAAACTGGCAATACCATAACGGCCGCCGCGACGTTGCAGTTCATAAACCAATGTGTTGATCAGTCTTGTTCCGGTTGCTCCCAGAGGATGGCCCAGCGCGATCCCACCGCCATTTACATTCAAACGTTCATACAAGGAAGTACCCGGCATCATATTTAATTCCCTAAGAACACCAAGAGACTGCGCAGCAAAAGCTTCGTTGAATTCGAACAAATCAATTTCATCCAATTTCAGACCGGTTCTCTTCAAAACAGCTTGGACTGCACTGACTGGGCCAAGGCCCATTACTCTCGGATCAAGTCCGGTTGCGGCATGGGCAACAACACGAGCCATCGGCTTTAACCCCAATTGCTTGCATTTTGTTTCCGACATAATCACAACTGCACTTGCTGCATCATTCATTCCGGAAGCATTGCCAGGAGTAACACTGCCATCTTTCTTAAACGCAGGTTTTAGTTTAGCTAACTGCTCTACCGTTGTCGCTCGCGGATGTTCGTCGGTATCAAATACTACGCTTCCTTTTCTGCTTTTCACTTCAAACGGAACGATTTCATCGGCAAATTTACCGGCATTTATTGCTTCAATTGCCTTGCGATGACTATTGTAAGCATACTCGTCTTGTTCCTCGCGCGAAATATTATGCCGCGCCGCAACATTTTCCGCAGTAATACCCATGTTGAGATTCGGATACAGCTCTTCCGGCGCACTGGTTTGAGCGCCCCGCACAAAAGCATCTACAAGGGTGACATTCCCCAGACGCAATGGATCAAAGCGAACTGCCGGCGGCATGTAAAACAAAATTCTGGACATACTCTCAACTCCGCCGGCAACGATAATGTCGGCATAGCCGGTTTGAATTTGTTGAGCGGCTGATACCACTGCCTGCAATGAAGCTGCGCATTGCCGATCGATTGTGTATCCGGGTACACTTTCCGGCAATCCGGCTTGCAATGCGGCAGCTCTGCCAATATTACTGCATTCGGCATTGCTCTGAACATGACCTAAAATCACTTCATCTATCTGATTTTTTTCCAGTTGTGACCGCTTTACAACTTCTGCGATAACATGGCTGGCCAAATCTTGCGGTTTAACAGTTTTTAAACTGCCCAAAAATGTTCCTACTGCAGTTCTTGCTGCGCTTGTTATAACGCAATTTTCCATTAACACCAGACCTCCAATCCTGATCAGATCAAACCTTTTTATTTCTTCTCGAATTTTTTAAATTTCTCCAACATCCGGCGCGGAGTTGCAGTCTCACGCTCGTACAGAGGCAAGTCTTCATTAATACCGCAAAGATACTTGGC
>JAGFXW010000259.1 GCA_017861495.1 Bacillota bacterium | reverse complement strand
AATTTTTTCCTGGCCGATAAATTGCGTAATTTTTTCCGGCCGCATCCGCACAGCCAACGGTGCTTCCCGTGTGTCACTTTCAGGGAAATATGCATTATTAGAAAACAAATCCATGCTATCACCCTTTTCTAATTATTACTTTGATCCCAATCTCTATAATATAATTCTCGTTGGATTGGGAAATATCCTATGTTAAAAATTGTTAAAATAAAAAACACTAACTATAGTTAGTGTTTAAAAAATCCCCACCATGCCGTTTTGCCGTTGTTTTGAACCTGCCTAAGCAGGTGGGTATCCTCCTGAATACCTTATGTGTCCCGTACAAGCAAGGGCGTACATGCAATAACCAGAGTTCTGGATTCCCAATGTAAAAGTGTTGGATCAAAACATCAGCGTAACACGCACATAGCAGGGCTTTTTTGCTATATTTAATTCAAGATCATTCTACCAGAAAAGCGGCTGCTTTGCAAGCTATATGCAAAGCAGCCGCTGAATGATAATGTACCTGGCAATAACCAACTTATGGCTTAACAAGAACGTTTGTTTTAATATGCAATTCTTTCAGTTGCCGTGGAGCTACTTCAGAAGGCGCTTGTGACATAACATCGGTAGCGCTTTGCGTTTTCGGGAACGCGATGACATCCCGGATAGAATTTCGTTTAGCCATTAGCATAATCAAACGATCCAACCCGAAAGCAATCCCGCCATGCGGCGGCGTCCCATAATCAAAAGCTTCCAACAAGAAACCAAATTTCGCATTTGCTTCCTCACTGGTCAACCCAATCGCTTGAAATACCTTTTCCTGGATATCGCGCGTATAGATCCGGATACTTCCACCGCCAATTTCGGTACCATTCAGGATCATATCGTAAGCTTTTGCCCGGATGCGGCCCGGATCCGTTGCCAAATACTCAATATCTTCGTCCTGCGGAGAGGTGAACGGATGGTGCATTGCAACCCATCGTTTGGCTTCCTCATCATATTCAAACATCGGGAAGTCCACAACCCATAAGAAAGCCAGCTTGTCCGGGTCAATCAAATCGCGCCGGCGAGCCATCTCCAACCGGAGTTGCCCCAACGCAGCCGCAACAACTGCCGGTTTGTCAGCGATAAAGAGCAGCAAATCTCCTTCTTCCGCCCCGGTTGTGTTCGTGATCCCTGATAAAATGTCCTCGGAGAAGAACTTGGCAATCGGCGATTTAATCCCTTCCGGAGTATAGCACATCCAAGCCAGCCCTTTAGCGCCATATGTAGCCACATAATTGACCAACCCATCCAACTCGCGGCGCGGAATCGATGCATATCCTTTCACATTGATCGCCTTGACTTGACCACCACTGGCCAAAACTGTTTCAAAAACTTTAAAATCAGAGCCCTTGCAAACAGTGGACAGATCAATCAATTCCATGCCAAAACGGGTATCCGGTTTATCGGAACCATACCGGTCCATCGCTTCGCGGTAACTTAAGCGCTGCATCGGCAAAGAAATTTCCGTCCCCATCGTTGTTTTGAACAAATAGGAGATCATGGTTTCCATCATCGCCAAAATATCTTCGCGGTCGATAAAGGACATTTCGATATCCAGTTGGGTAAATTCCGGCTGGCGGTCCGCTCTTAAATCTTCATCCCGGAAACAACGTACAATTTGAAAATACCGTTCCATTCCGGAAATCATCAAAATCTGCTTGAAAATCTGCGGGGACTGCGGCAAGGCATAGAATTTCCCAGGGTTCACACGGCTGGGAACCAAGTAATCACGGGCGCCTTCCGGTGTGCTTTTGGTAAGCATCGGAGTCTCAATTTCGACAAAACCTTCTTTATCAAAAAAATCCCGCATCGCTTTTGTAACCTGATGGCGGAGCAGCAAATTACGCTGCATTTCCGGCCGGCGTAAATCAAGGTACCGATATTTCAAACGAACAATTTCATCTACGTCAATATTGTCTTGAATATAAAAGGGTGGTGTATTTGCACTGTTCAAAATGCGCAGCTCAGCCCCGAGGACTTCAATTTCACCGGTCTTCATATTGGGGTTAATCGTATCTTCCCGGCGCAAAGCAACGGTTCCTCTAACCGCAAGAACATATTCGGTTCGTATATGTTCCGCTTTACGGAAAGCCTCCATGTTTACTTCCGGCGAAAAGACGACCTGAACCAAGCCGGACCGATCGCGCAAATCAACAAAAATTAATCCGCCATGATCCCGTCTGCGTGATACCCAGCCACACAAAACAATTTCTTTTCCAGCCTGATCCTTCGTTATATTATTGCAAGAATCCGTACGTTTCAAGCCCATCATTGTATCCATACTACTTGTCCATCTCCCCTGCTATCATTGATTGCACATCCTGCGCAGCGATCAGATTCTGTTCGCCGCTACCCATATCTTTCAACATCACTTTACCCTGCGCTACTTCCTCGTCGCCAATAATAGCAACGAAGCGTGCCGGATACTTATTCGCCCTTTTCATCTGCGATTTTATGCTGCGGTTCATCATATCCATATCGCAGGTAAAACCCGCTCTGCGCAATTGGTTCAATAGCTGAAATGCCATCGCTTTCCCCGTATCCCCCATAGGGGCAATGTAAAGATCGATCCCCGTCGGAAAAGCCGGCAAGAGTTGCTGTTTTTCCAACGCCAGCAACACCCGTTCCAAGCCAATCGCAAAACCAATCCCCGGGGTTGGCTGCCCACCGCACTCTTCCACCAAGCCATCATACCGTCCGCCGCCGCAAATAGCGCTTTGAGCGCCTAACGGCCGGTACTGAATTTCAAAAGCGGTTTTTGTATAATAATCCAATCCGCGAACCAAACGCGGATCCAAGGTATATTCAATTCCAACTGCATCTAACAGTGCCTGTAAACCCAGGAATTGCTCCTGGCATTCATCACATAAGCAATCTGTCATATGGGGCGCTCCCTTTGATAACTGTTGGCAGGTTTCATTTTTACAATCCAAAATACGCATAGGATTGCGATCAAAACGGGATTGGCAATCCGCACACAATCCACCCAATTTATCCTGAAGGAAAGCCTGCAATTTTTCACGATAGAGCGGCCGGCACTTCGGACAGCCGACCGAATTGATCAATAACGATAATTCATTTAAGCCCAGTTGTTGAAAAAAGTGCACCGCCAACAAAATGATTTCCGCATCAGCCGTCGGTCCTTCCGCGCCAATCACTTCAACCCCAAATTGGTGAAACTGGCGAAGCCGTCCGGCTTGCGGACGGTCATATCGAAACATTGGTCCCATGTAATACAATTTTACCGGCTGCGGTTCAGCATATAATTTATTTTCCAAATACGATCGAACCACTGCTGCCGTATTTTCCGGACGCAGCGTTATACTCCGCCGCCCTTTGTCAATGAAAGTATACATTTCTTTTGAAACAACATCGGTGGTTTCACCAATTCCGCGCAAAAACAACTCCGTGTGTTCGAAAATCGGAGTGCGTATTTCCTGATATGCGTAACGATGACAAAGATCATGCACCATCTGCTCTATATAATGCCAACGG
>JAGFXW010000072.1 GCA_017861495.1 Bacillota bacterium | reverse complement strand
TGAAGCGTTTGAAGATCAGCTCAGAGAGATCCTTTATCAGTGATTAACCATATTATTACAGTTTGCAATTAGTTCAATTTGCTATTGCAATTGAGGAAAAAAAAGTAAATTTTGTAAGTACTATTTTTGTAGAGGGTGCTATGTAAAGATACATTATAAACGAACCGGAATGTGTACAATTTAATAATCACATAGAAACGAGAAACAGAAAGAGGAATGAATTTAATGATTATGTTAACAGAAGAACAGGAATTAATGGTGAATGTTGCTAAGGAATTTGCAGTCAACGAACTTCGTCCGCGTTCTAAAGAAATCAATGCGACGGAAAAAATTCCGCAAGATCTTATTAAGCGTGCGGCTGAACTAGGATTTAGAGGGATATTAATTCCGGAAGAGTGGGGCGGTTTGGGAGAGAAAATTACAACGCAGCTTTTGATTGTGGAAGTGTTGGCCCAGGAATGCTCCGTAAGCGGAGTTTTTGCCAATAATATGATCGCTCATCCGCTGTTGGCATGCGGTACCCAAATGCAAAAAGAAAAATATTTGCGGAAAGTAGCAAACGGTGAATATTATATGGGGTTTGCTTTCACAGAGGCTTGTGCAGGATCGGACGCTTCAGCTATTCAGACGACTGCTGTGAAAAATGGCGATGAATGGATACTAAATGGTACTAAAATATACATCAGCGGCGTATACAGTGATGGTTTCTTGGTCTCCGCCAAAACAAATGAAACAGCCCCAGGCGGGATTTCTGCCTTCTTGGTAGAAAAGAATTTTCCTGGCTTTTCCGTTGGTGCCCCATATAAAAAATTAGGATTGCATGGATCTGACACGGGCGAAATCTATCTTAAAGATTGTCGTGTACCGGCAGAAAATATGATAGGAGTGGAAAATAAAGGGCTTCATGTGGTGCTTTCGGCATTGGATGTTGGTCGTCTGAATGTAGCTGCAATTGCCTGCGGATTTGCAAAAGGCGCTTTTGACAGGGCTATTGCTTATGCCAAAGAACGGGTACAATTTGGCAAGCCGATTTCCCAGTTCCAAGCGATCCAGCACTACGCTGCAGATATGCTCAAGGACATTGAAGTCCATCGAGCCATGCTTTATCATGCAGCTGCTTTGGCGGATGCAAAAAAACCTTTTGCTTTAGAGGCATCGATCGCTAAATTAGCCTGCACTGAAATGGCTTGTCGCGTTACGGATCGTGCTATTCAGATTTGTGGTGGTGTTGGATTGATGGAAGAGTGTGAGATTGAGAGATATTTCCGTGATGCCAGGGTGTTGCCGATTGTTGAGGGGACCAGTGAAATTCAGAAAATGATTATTGCCAGAAGCATATTCCCTAAGACAAAATGATCAATGTTGGAGAAGTTCGAAATGATTTGCTAGTTTGTGCTGATAGATATATGTAGGCTTACTTCGGGTGGAGTTGCCCCTGCTCTTTGGGTACAACTCCATCTGAAGTGCCTGTGCCTTGTGGGTGTAGTCGAATTTACTTCGAGTTACAGCCTGTTAATCCTCAACCTGAGAGGGCGGAATATTACGGGTTGTGTAAAGGATAAAGTGGGGACAAGGTTCATTGGTTTGTTGTACATATTGCATGAAAAGAGCCAATGAACCTATTTTTTTATTGAGGTATTACGAAAGAAGGTTTTGGGATGAGCAACGAACACAGTAAGAGACCTTTGCCTGATCCGGAAAAACACAAGATCTCTTACGCTCGCCATCGCCTTGCGGTTATATTATTTGTCGTTTTGTTTGTCGCGTATATTGACCGCGTGAATATTTCGGTGCTTGTAGTTGATCCTGTATTTCTCGACGCTATGGGAATAGCCAATGACCCGGTTGCCAAGGGATCATTAATGACTATTTTTCTGGTTTTTTTTGGATTAGGGAACGTTTTGCTTAGCCCCTTGGGGGACTGGTTAGGACCTAAAAAGTCAACATTGATCGCCATATTTTTATGGGGTCTTGCTATGATGATTGGCGGATTGGCTGCTACGTTAACAATGATGGTTATGTCGCGAGTTTTATTGGGGATAGGTGAAGGAATATACTATCCGATGCAAAGCAAATTCGTAAAGAACTGGTTTCCTGTTCACGAACGGGGAAAGGCTAACGCAACCTGGTTGGTCGGCGTAAACGTGGCTCCTATGTTTGCCATGCCGTTGTTTGCCTGGATGATCCCGGAATTTGGATGGAAGAACAACTTTTATTTTCTTAGTATGCTGTCGGTTATCCCCTTTGTCTTGGTCTGGATGTATACAAGCGATAATCCGCATCAATTTAAAAACATTAGTAAAAAAGAACTGGAGTACATTGAAGGTGAGTTAGCTAAAGAGCAAGCGGAAGAATATAAGAGTAATCGAGGAGGAATCTGGGAAAGCTATATCGGTGTTTTAAAAAATACTAAAGTTTGGATGTTAGTATTGGCCTACTCAGGAACGAGTTCCATTTGGTGGGGGATAGTTACCTGGTTGCCCGCTTATCTTCGTGATGCGAGAGGGTTTAGTTGGGCGGAAATGGGCATGTGGGCTTCATTGCCATATATTTTGGCGGTTGTCGTAAAATTGTTTGCTGGATGGGCAGTAGATAAATTTAATAAACCTTCGTTGCTTTTAGGCATAGCCTTATTAGGGTCGGCAATATTTATTTATTTTGGAGCATATGCGCAAAGCAGTGTAAATGCCGTTTTGCTTATTAGTTTCGGTGTTGGCATGCTGGCAATCGGAACTCCATCTGCGTGGTATATGCTGCAAAAGGTTTTGCCTTCCAATGCTGTGGCTAGCGGGGCAGGAATGATGAGCGGCGTGTCAAGCGGAATTTCCGCCGCAGCTCCCGTTATGACCGGGGTATTGATTGGTTTAACCGGCAGCTATATAGGTGGATTGATGTATATGGTAGGTTGGGGTGTTTTCGGCGCATTTATCTGCTTCGTTTTAGGGTTAAGTACAAGAAAATAGGAAATGAATTACACGATGCTTTCAACGCAAATAAAAATTTTGAGGTGAAAATATGAACATTATTACTTGTTTTAAAGTAGTACCGGAAGAACAAGACATTATTATTAAATCAAACGGGGAGCTTTCGTTTGAGAGAGCAAAGACAACCATCAGCAACTATGATTTGAACAGCATTGAGGCGGGAACCCAACTCATTGAGGCAAACGGCGGAACCCTGATAGCTCTAAGTGTCGGTGCCGCTAATATTGATGATTCCAAATTAAAGAAAAATGTATTGTCCCGTGGACCTGAAAGCGTATTTTTGCTAGCCGATGCGCAACTGGAAAACAGTGATACCCATCAGACGGCGCTTGCGTTAAAAGCAGCGATTGAAAAAATCGGCAATTATGATCTGATTCTTTGCGGTGAAGGATCAGCCGATTTATACGCTCAACAGGTTGGAAACCAACTTGGCCAGCTGCTCAATCTGCCAACGGTAAACAGCATTACGAAAATCACAGAAGGGAAAGGAAAAGTAGTCGTAGAACGCACCTTGGAAGATGAAGTGGAAACCTTGGAACTTGATTTGCCGGCTGTGGTTTCCGTTACCTCCGACATCAATTTATCGCGAATTCCCAGCCTAAAGCAGATTTTAGCAGCAGGGAAAAAGCCTTCAACTGTTTGGTCTTTGGCAGATGTGAATTTAACCAAACCCGCGGATACCATTGAGATCATCGAAACCAAGGCGCCGCAGCAGGTGGAGCGGAAGCAGGATGTTGTCGAAGGGGATTCAGAGGACGCAATTAAAAAATTCATTGAAAAAATAGCAGTCGAATTGAAATAAAGGAGGGCAATGAAAATGAAAATAATTGTATTGGCTGAGCGATACAATGCTCTTGTTGAATTGTGCAGCGGAGCGCGAAAACTGGGAAACTGGGTGGAAGCCATCAGTATTGGTTCTTTGGCACCACAAGGTGTCAATGGCGCAGATAAAGTCTGGTCTATTCCGGAACAAGACGGAGTTATGTGGGAAGACTATACGGAAACAATCGCTGCTCTTTTAGACAAGGAGAAACCAAATTTTTTGCTTGTGCAAGCTACGAAACGGTGCAAACTGGTCGCCGGCCGTCTGTCTGCCATGATGGGAGCCAGCGTGATCACAGATGTCATGGAATTAAGCAGTGACGGTGAGACAAAGCGGATGGTTTATGGCGGAACGGCTGTTCGCCGAGAAAAAGCATCTACTTCAATCGCCATTGTTATGGTAGGACCGGGAGTATTGGCAGGGGAAGCACCTGTTGAATTCTCGGGAGAAGTGGAAACTCTGTCTTTTATCGAACCTAAGGTAAAAATTAAAGTGGTTGGCAGAGAACAAAAACCGAAAATTTCTGTTGATTTGCCGAACGCGAAGAGGGTTGTTGGAGTTGGCCGAGGCTTAGGCAAAGAAGAAGATCTGGCAATGGTTCACCAACTGGCAGAAGCAATTAATGGTGAAGTAGGCTGCTCCAGGCCGATTGCGGAAGGCGAAAAATGGATGCCCAAAGAGACCTATATCGGAGTATCTGGTTTAATGTTGGCACCGGAGGTTTATATCGCGTTGGGGATTTCCGGCCAAGTGCAGCATATGGTTGGGATAAACCGGTCAAAGGTTGTTATTGCCGTGAATAAAGATAAGAACGCGCCGATTTTCAAACAAGCGGACTATGGAATTGTCGGCGATATCTATAAAGTAGTTCCTGCGATGATTGCGCAATTGGGTAAATAATCTGAACGTGACGTAATGAACGGAAAGTAAGAGTGTAAACAGTTGATCAGAGAAGAACGAAATGCTCAGTCATACTCCTGAAGCGGGAAAAGCGAAAAAACTGTTTCCAGTTTTTTCGCTTTTCCTATAAGAGAGAAACGAAGGGATGTTGAAAATGTCGGAAGAACGATTTGATGCCATTATTGTCGGAGCCGGAATAGCCGGTACAGTGGCTGCCTATTTGCTGGCAAAAGAAGGGTTGGCTGTAATGCTGGTGGAAAGGGGCAACTATGCTGGCAGCAAAAACATGACCGGAGGCCGGATTTACAGTCACAGTTTAGAAAAGATTATGCCAAACTTTGCGGAGGAAGCGCCGCTTGAACGGAAGATCACCCGCGAAAAGATCAGTATGATGACGGAAGAAAGCAATGTGACTCTTGACTATTATTCTGGCTTGTTGGGAGTTCAGAGCAGTGACTCTTATTCTGTTCTGCGTGGTGTTTTTGACCAGTGGCTGCAAGCCAAAGCGGAAGAAGCCGGTGCAGAAATTGTTGCGGGAATCCGTATTGATGACCTGATTGTCCGGGATGGAAAAGTCTGTGGTGTCATTGCCGGGGGTGAAGAATTGGAAGCCAATCTTGTAATTTTGGCTGACGGAGTGAATTCACTTTTAGCACAAAAACTGGGCTTTATGAGTGAATTGAAACCCCATCATGTGGCAGTAGGAGCAAAAGAAGTGATTGAATTGCCTGCGCAAGTAATTGAAGACCGTTTCAATTGCCGTGAAAACGAAGGAACGGCTTGGTTATTTGCTGGAACTCCTTCTGCCGGAAGGGTCGGCGGAGGATTTATCTACACCAATAAAAACAGCATTTCGTTAGGAGTTGTCAGTACCCTCAGCGATTTAGTCCAGGGTGACAAATCTGTACCGCAAATGGTGGAAGATTTTAAAAATCATCCGGCGATTGCCCCTTTGATTAAAGGTGGAAACCTTATTGAGTATTCAGGACATCTGGTTCCTGAGGGTGGGCTGAAAATGATCCCTAAGATTGTTGGAAACGGAGTCTTGGTTGTTGGCGATGCAGCCGGTTTTTGCATCAATCTGGGTTACGCAGTGCGGGGCATGGACTTTGCAGTCGCTTCGGCGGAATGTGCGGCAAAAGCCGTAATTGCCGCTGTAAAAGCACAAGATTATAGCGAAGGGTTTCTAAAATGTTATCAATCGTATTTGAATGAGAGTTTTGTTATGAAAGATTTGAACCACTACCAAAACTTCCCGCACTTTCTGGAAGAAACCCCCCGTATTTTCGATGGATATCCGCGAATGGCAGCCGATATGATGGCAGACCTTTTTGTAATGAACGGTCAGCCTCCGCAGCCGTTGATGAAAAAAATGTTCAAACATGTCAATAAAATCGGGATTTTAAATGTGGCGAAAGACGCCTGGAAAGGGGTGCGTTCACTGTGAGTACGTTGAATATTGATCAAAAACTTGGTGTTGATAAATTTTATGTTGATGAAGAAAATGCCCATATTGTGTTAAAGCAAGGCGACATTGATAGGAAAGAATTTCAAAAATTGATGCTTGCTTGTCCGGCCGGGCTTTACAAGTTAGACGAAAAAGGGGGCATACATTTTGATTATGCAGGTTGCCTGGAATGTGGCACCTGCCGTGTATTATGCGGGAAGACGATTTTGGAAAAGTGGGAGTTTCCAGTAGGAACTTTAGGGATAGAATTTAGGTGGGGCTAATTATTGTCGCACGAGTATATTCGGGCATTAGAATAGAGTTATGAGTGTCCGCCAGTGTTTTTGAGTACGTTGTCGAACACGATGCAAAAAGATTATATTCGCTTGTGCAGCATTTTTGATTATGAACGCAGACAGCTCAAAGCTTCGCGGCTTTGAGCTGTCTGCGTTTTCGTATTGGGGCTGGCTGTATCGATCCTGACAAAGAGCGTATTCGTTTTTATTTTTGATCGTTTGGGTATATAATAGAATTGTGTAAGGAATAACGCCCCTTATGCTTATTGCCCTATTCGCTCAACTGCGGCAACAGTTTGCGGGTAGGGCGTATTTTTTAAAAAACCATTACTAAGCCCAATGAAAGCCCGTGGGCGTCATAGCCGGGATTGGAAGATCTAAAACCATTGGAGACATGCATGAAGGTATAGCCGATATTAACTGAAGAGTTTTCACGGAATTTGTAGATGAATTGAGGGCCGATCCTCCACATGAAATTATAACTTCTTCCTCCGGCCGGAAATGCTTTGTTATATAAGATTATTCCGCCGCTCACATCGAATACTGCGGACAGTTTGCCGGAACTATAGAATTTGTTCTGTAATACATAAACAGGACCGATGCCGATCGCAGAGCTGTCCTGAGGCTGCTGGTTTGGTTCTAACGTTACGTCTCCGCGCGGACGGGTGATTGTAATGCCTCTGTATAGGGACCTGTTTTTTGATTCGGAAACTTTATCCAGTATATGCAATGATACTGTATTAATGCTGCGGTCATTTTCAAAGGGGGTCAAGAAGTCCCATTCGAGTTCGAGTTGTGAGCCGAGCGCATAACAAGGAGAATTCCCAGACAGGCAAATCAATAACAAGCCAACCACCACGATAGACAACATCATTTTTCGCACGACTCAACACCTCTTTTGTTTTTTACCTGAGTATGGTGATTTGTTCGCCAGGCGGATTTTATGCCTTCTGCTTGTTGATGAAACCGGAATAGTAGTATAAAATAATTTTTCTCCATTTTTCGTAAAAAAACCTTTTTTCGAACGAATATGGATAAGGGTTTGTGCTTATTTTGCAGTAATGGTCATGAATTTTTTACAAACACTTCACAGATTTGTCACATTTACGCGCTATACTGGTTTTGTAACACGAGGGGGCGTAAAATGAATGCCGGATCCAATAACCTATCTTATGATTGTTGTATGGGTGATATTCATATACTGCTTGATCCATATGCCGGAATAGTAAAATCAACAGTCGTCTCTTCGAGGCGGCTTTTTTTAATCTTACAAGGCTTTTTAAAATTTTTGGCGAATTTATAGGTATGCATAAATTAGAAAATCTGGTTTGTGAAAAACTTTGTCACCGGCGCTGGAAGCTGTTTTTGCATTTAGGCCACAGCAAGATTGGCTGATTTTTATAAGACCAAACCAATACTTTGCAATTTCTTTTTTGACGATGCAGCTTGTTTGATTTGCAATCAATGTAACGGAGGTGCTGTATATGAATACGAAAATGACTTTAGCTGTAAAAAGATTGCCACCGGAAGCAAGGAAAATATTGGATTTTATGGTTTTGAATTTTGAATTCCATGAGACGGTAAACTTTTTTCCCCGGGAAACCTTAGCTAGAGTCGCCGGGTGCCAATTAGAGGAAGTTACTAAACACGTCAGAAAGATTGCTTCGTTGGAAAGAAAATATAACGATGAACATGGTTCCAAGATGACAGTAGAAGGTTTAAAACGCGGCGATGGCGGCGGTGATAATATCGGATTTTGGATCAATCACTCCTTTTATGAGGAATATACCGGCACCACTGATCTGGCATCTGCCATTTTTTCGGCTATTTCGGCCGATGTAACTGCAAATGAAGAACTGGACGAGAAAATATTAAATGAGATCACGGCGATAACCAACGAATGTCTGAACCACATGACGCCGGAGCGGGCGAGAATCATGCATTTTCTAATATCAGTTTGCGATGTTGACAATCGTAAGTATCTTTTTTCCCGCAAGGAACTTTCGGAGGTCGCCGGCTGCGGGTTGGCGGATATCGAAAACATTGTTAAGGGCATCATTGGCCCGCACAATATTATCGAATATCAATTTCCTAACGGTGATTGGGTAAACTATTGCATGGTTGAAGCGATAAAATTTTTCCCAGACTCCATTCGATTTACATTATCAACGGAATTCCGGAAGGTAGTATGCCGTAAATCACCAGAAAAACTTCAAAAAGAGTTGGGATAAGCATTTTGGAACAACCGGCCGAGAATTAGTGGTTTCAAAACATGGAAAATTGACTCGGTGAGCAACAGACAGCGTATAGATTTGTTATTATGTATATTTGTAAATAATAGCAAAAAAACAGAATAATCAAACGAAATACAAAAAAAGAATTTACAAGAAAAAAATACAATTATATAATGTAAACAGGAAAAAGTATTTTTAAAGTTCCGACAATTTAATATTGGCAAACTCGCCAAAAGGCGGGGACGCAAAGCCGCGGGTCTAAAAGCCGCAAGTACTGGGTTCATGACTGCCTGGTTGCACTGGACTTATTCAGTTGTAATCAGGCGGTTTTTATTTTAGGACATTAGCCATCCTTCTGTAGTTTCCGATGCTGCCCGCAGAGAACGTTTTGGGATGTAACGCATAAACGATCGAGAGGAGGATGAACGATGGGAAGTGCAGAGTATTATGCGCGAAGTGGGCGTAACGATCCAGAACCTTTATGTTTGCAGAGCCGGGAACAGCCTTCTGGACGGTACGGTGTGGATCATAAATTTGTGAGACAGCTGCTGATTTGTTTGGCCGTTACGAGTTGTGTGCTTATTTCTGCGAGCGGCGTTAATGCCAACCCTGCTGGAGGAACGGTTACGACTGGCGCAGGGACCATTAGCCAAAGCAGCGATACAATGACGATTACGCAAACGAGCGACAAACTCGGCATCAATTGGCAGAGT
>JAGFXW010000071.1 GCA_017861495.1 Bacillota bacterium | reverse complement strand
AGGAATCATAGTGAGCCCGGATCGCTTTGAAAACATAGATCATCATCGGAATGAACAGTAAAATAATCCAAGCTCCGTATAAAAATTTGGTCAACGTAATAATAATCACCACCAGGCCGGTAACAACCGCGCCTAATCCATTCAAAAACGCTCTGACCTGCCAGCCGTCTCCTCTTTCTCGGTTCCAGTGAACAACCATGCTGCTTTGCGCAATCGTAAACGATATAAAAACCCCAATAGCATACAGTGAAATCAGGTGCTCTATATTTCCTGCAAATACTATAATTAACAATCCTGCTGCCGCCGTCAACAAAATAATTCCATTAGAAAATGTCAATCGCTCGCCACGCGCAGACAAATAACGCGGCATATAACCATCCTTGGCAACAATGGATAAAAGAATGGGCAAACCATTATACGCGGTGTTGGCAGCGAGATACAGCACCAACATCGTCGTAATTTGTATATAAAAATATGCCGACGAGCGGCCAAAAATGTGTTCTGCCAATTGCGACATTGCCGTAACATCAGCGACCGGCATAATATGGTAGTGCATAATGAGATATGTAATGCCGATAAACATAAATCCCAGAATACCTGCCATCCAATAGGTCGTAACAGCAGCGTTGCGCGACTCAGGAGCACGGAACATGGGAACACTATCCGCAATAGCTTCGACTCCCGTCATGGAACTACAACCATTGGCAAAGGCCCGCAGGACAAGAAATAGCATGGCCCAATCCATTTGCTGCCTGGCAATAGATTCTGGCGGCAAAAGGTACGGACTGTCATACATCGCTTTCCATATTCCAGTGATAATTAAAACAATAACGCCAAGTAAAAAAGCATATGTCGGAATAACAAAGGCATTGGACGATTCCCTCACGCCTCTTAGGTTAACCAGCATCAATATTCCAAACAATACAACAAGATCAATATTTACCTCATGGCCGGCTAATCCGGGAAACGCAGAAACAATGGCTGCCGTGCCAGCCGATACACTTACTGCAGCCGTCAGCACATAGTCGGCAAAAACAGATCCAGCTGCGATCAGCGCCGGCATGGCGCCTAAATTTTTCTTAGCCACGGCATATGCTCCTCCGCCGCCTGGGTTCGCTCTTGCCACTTGAACGTATGACAAGGCAACGATAGCCAATAATAACAGAATGGAGATAGCCACCGGAGACATATAGCCATAAGCCATTATTCCCGGAACAGCAACCAAAGTAAGCATGATTTGTTCCGGCCCATATGCTACAGAAGATAGCGCATCGGAAGAAAAAATAGACAACGCTTTCCATTTAGGGAGCCGCTCATGAGCCAGTTCTTTATTATGAAGAGGTTTTCCAATCAAAAAACGACGAACTATACGCAGCATGTTCCCCCTCCTAAATGAGTTGTTTTATCCTCACCTTTATCAAAGTGGCAAAACCCCGTATTACCAATATTGGCGGTTGATACATTAACCATTTTCTAATTTTTCGCATTGCTGCAATCAGTACGCAGTTGCTTTTACTCCGCCCTGCAAACACAAAAACTGCCGGAACAGCCGGATAAATCCGTGCAGCCTGGCAGTCCTGAGCCCAGTACCCGAGGCTTTTAGACCCACGGCTTTGCGTCCCTGCCTTTCAGCAAGTTTGCCATACTGTCTTGCCCCATTACTAAAACGTTTAACTAATTTTACCATTCTACAATATTAAAATAATTCCTGCTTAATTTTCAGTTTTTTCGCAATAATATTAATATTTACGCATTTATACCGGAACAGCGTTCTTTCGCAGCCAACTTATCAAATGATCCACCTTATGTTTCCCTTCTTCAATTCCATTGATAAAGTTCACCAGACTTTCCTGTGTTGCTGTAAGATGATAACCGTTTACACGTAAAATAAACAACGCGCCCAGGACCGCAACACATTTATTTTCACTAATAAAAGGCCGGCTATTGATAAAGGCAAAAATCAGCACCGCTACCTTGGTAAACAAATCGGGATATAATTCTTCCCCTTCAAACGTTACCATCGGCTTCGCCAACACATCTTCCAAAACTGCTTCTTCTTTTATGCCCGCTCTCCCGTTGCTCCGTTTGATAATTTCCGTATAAATATAGATAACTTCTTCCAATGTGATATATCGCATTATTCCGATAACCTCCGCATCGTATAGTCATAATCCACCAATAATTTATCAACGAGGCGGACAAAATCCAACGACATATCATTATTTTTGACCACAACCGGTTTCAGTATCAATTCCCTATTTTCGCGGTTCACTTCAATGGAAACATGCGATCCTTCCCGGATCCCCAGTGATTTCAAAAGATTCCCCGGCAACGACACAACGCAGCTGTTGCCCGCTTTAAATATCTTACGCACTTCCATTTTCCGACCCCCAAATTTCAAACTATAGAGTATTCTCACCAATAATCTATCAAATAGAGCCAAAGCGTTTATTTGTCGCACTGCCGTTTAAATAATCACATTTACAGCCTTGCCGGATATCCAGCTCTATCATCCGTTGCTCAATTTGCTCCTGGATTTTCCACCAACTCGTCTGCCAATTTACAAATACAGTTCCTTCTCGCGGCGCCCGCCCGATTAATCGCTGAACAACAATCTCCGGATGTAGATACGACAGAAAAGCGACTACCCGCTCAATATACTCTGTTTGGCTGATGAGCTGGATGGTGCCGGCTTCGTACCACTCAGCCATTTTTGTTCCATTCATAATATACAACGCATGCAGTTTCACTTGATCGACCCGCATTGCAGACAAAATTTTCGCATTTTCAATCACATCCAGCCAATCATCACCCGGAAGATTCAGGATCAAATGCGCGCACACCTCCAATGAATGTGCTTTGATCCGCAATACTGCATCAAGAAATTCCGCTAAAGTGTGGCCACGGTTCATCGCCGCAAGCGTCCGATAGTTTACCGTCTGCAATCCCAGTTCAACCGTAATGTCAACGCCGGTTGCGGCCTGGATTCGGTTAAGAATTTGCAGTTGCTGTTGATTAATACAGTCCGGACGAGTGGAAATTGCAATTCCCACTATATCAGGCTGGCAGGCTTCCATAACATATGCTTCCAGCTCTTCAACCGGCAAATACGTATTGCTGAAATTTTGGAAATAGGCAATAAATTTGCGGGCCTTGTATTTAGGTGCAATCCGCAATGTGTCCAATCGGATTTGCTCTGCAACCGGCATGGATTGTGGATGGCTTTCAAACCCAGCTCCGTCTTCGCCGCAAAAAGCGCAGCCATTCAAGCCTGCGGTACCATCCCGGTTCGGACAAGTTACCGGCAAATTAATCGGTAATTTATAAACTTTTTGCCCATAGCGCTGCCGCAGATGATCCGAATATTTATTATATACACTCATGCTATCATCCTTTTACCATACCAAAATCTTCTTCCTCGATTTGTCGATAAGCCCGCCCCTGTGGAGTTCCATAAAATAGTACCGGTGTATTTTCGGACCGCAACGGCCCGCCATTCCGGAGGTATTCCGGAATGTTCACCGAAAACACTTCGATCGGATACGCATTTTTCACAGACCGCCAATTCGAAAAGAAATACTCGGAAATATACCGCTGCATTGTGTCAGTATCACGCCATAATTCATTTTTTTCCACCAACCAATCTTCTCCGTTCCAGGGAAGAAAATCGGTATCCTTACTTGCGGCATGCTGCAGCAACGCGTCAAATTTCAACCATTGCAGACAAGTACTCTGCTGTTCAGGAGCAAAACAGTTACAAAACGCAGCAATCGACCGAAAAAGAGTCTTGGGACTGTGGGCCCGGGCATGCGAACCGGAAGCTTCCCACTCTTTTGCAAACGCTGCATAAAAAGCAAATGCGCCCTGTCCGTACAGCGTAATGAGCCAGGATAAAGTATAGCGGAAACGACCGCTGTTATACAATTGATTAAACAGATCTTCCAGTATTTTTAATTGCCGTATTTCTCCATAGGACAAATACCGGTTCGCCAGCACTTCATACGGCGCTTGGTCCATGTACACATAATCGTGGTCTCCGGCCTGCTCTCTGATGCCAGTTCCTTTCAGCATTTTTAGAAAACCAAGCTGCAGCATATCGGGCTGAAGCCCGTATACCTGATTAAACGACCGGGAAAAACATTCATAGTTTTCATAAGGCAACCCGATGATCAGATCAAGATGGAGATGAATATTGCGATACGATAAAATCCGTTGCACATTTTTTACGATCAAAGGCCAATCATTGCGTCGCTGAATTGCCGCCAAGGTGGGTTCATGCGTCGATTGAATTCCAATTTCAAACTGAAATCTACCCGGCGGAACCGTCGCTAAAAAATCCAGCATTTCATCATCCAACAGTTCAGCCGCAATTTCGAAATGAAAATTTGTATCGCACGGAATACCAGCCAAGTATTTCCAAATAGCAAAACAATGGGTTTTCCGCGTATTAAAAGTACGGTCGACAAATTTAACTTGTTTTACCTTGTGGCGAATAAAAAAATCCATCTCGGCGTAAACCCGTTCAACAGGAAGGAACCGCACACCGGCAGCTGCGCTGGAGAGGCAATATTGGCAAGAAAACGGGCAGCCGCGTGAACTTTCGTAATAAAGAATCTTGTCCTGCAAGTCCAGTAAATCATTGTCATCATAGGCAAACGGAACGTCTGCCAATTGAGAAATGATTTGCGGAACGCCATTACAAACTACGGTTCCCGTCCGGTTGCGATAGACTAAGCCGGAAACACCGTCAACGCCTTCCCCTTTTTGCAATGCCGCCAGCAATGCTGCCAACGTTTTTTCTCCTTCGCCCATGACCACATAATCGATGTATGGATGTTGAGACAAAAAATCCGTCGAACCATAGCTGACTTCCGGACCGCCAAAAACAATCACCGTTTGAGGCAGGATTTTACGCAGCATGGATGCCAATTGCAATGTCATTTCAACATTCCAAATATAACAGGAAAAACCCACTACATCCGGTTTCTGCGCGTATACATCGGCTAACATATCTGAAAGCGAATTATTAATCGTATACTCGCGGATCACTGCGTCTACCGGTCCTTGCCGGCAAAAAGCCCTCAAACAACGAACCGCAAGGGACGAATGGATATATTTTGCATTTAATACCGCCAAAACGAGTTTCAAACCAAATCACCCTTATCTTTAGGTTCAATCAATACCGTCTGTATACTTCCATAGGAATTTGTTTTATCCTGCACGTTTCTGTTTCATGTTATTTATTTGCAGGAATATTGCCGCGTAAGTAAAATATTAAAGACTATAACTATACATATAAATCTTTGATCACTAAAGGAGTGTATGAATGCCTACCATGACACAACGTTTTATTCCATTGTTACTGAGTACAATAATTTGGAGTAACAGCAGCGGAACAGTCAGCGCCGCAAACAGCGCAGAAGTACCAGCAAGAGCCAGCATCGCCACTGAATATCAATGGCATTTGCAAGACATTTATGCCAGCGACGAATTATGGGATGCCGACGTCCAGAAACTAAAAACCATGCTGCCTGCGATCAAAAAAATGCAAGGCACATTGGCGGCTTCAGGCGAAAATTTAAAAACAAGCTTAGAAATGCGGGACGAAATCAGTATTATCAGCAGTAAATTATATGCCTATGCCCGCATGCACCGCGATGAAAATACCGCGAATACCCGTTATCAAGCGCTGACCGGACAAACGGAAGGACTATTGGCAGAGGCTAGCGCAGCAGCAGCCTTTATTGAACCGGAAATTCTTGCAATGCCGGAAAAAACACTGATGAAATTTCGCAAGGAAGAAAAAGGCCTTGCTCCTTATCAATTTTATTTTGATAACTTGCTGCGCCAAAAACAGCATGTATTGTCCCCGAACGAAGAAGAAATTTTATCCCGTTCATCAGAAGCAACGGCGGCTTCAGAAAACACATTTAATATGTTGGCCCATGCCGATATGAAGTTCCCCTTTGTCACCGACGAACAAGGAAACAGTGTGCAGTTAAGCGAAGGACGCTATCGCTCCTTCATCATGTCCCCCAACCGGGAGGTCCGCCGCGAAGCATTTATCAATCTGTTTTCCACGTATAACCAATACCGGAATACCTTTGCCTCCACGCTGAACGGCAGCGTCAAAAAGAATATATTTTACGCCCAGGCACGTAAATATGCCGGAGTGTTACCAGCGTCCCTGGAAGCGGATAATATCCCCGTTGCCGTATACGATAACTTGATTGAAACTGTGCATAATAATCTGGGACCCCTGCACCGGTATGTTGCTTTAAAAAAGAAATATCTTGCCCTGGATGAAATCCACATGTACGATTTATACACCCCGATCGTTCGCGATGTGCAGCTTACCTATAACTATCCGGACGGTATAAAATTGATGAAAGACGGCCTTCATCCTCTAGGCAGTGAATATGCCGCCATTCTAGACAAAGGGTTATCCGGCGGGTGGATTGATGTTTATGAAAACAAAGGCAAGCAAACCGGCGCTTATTCCTGGGGCATCTATGGAGTCCATCCTTTTGTCCTCTTAAACTATCACGACCGGTATGATGATGTGTCAACCGTCGCCCACGAAATGGGCCATGCTATCCATAGCTACTACAGCCAATCCTCGCAGCCCTATGCGACAGCTTCCTATACAACGTTCTGCGCCGAAGTAGCATCCACAACCAATGAAGTACTCTTGATCGATCATATGTTAAAAATCACTGCCGATAAACAACAAAGGTTATTTTTGTTAAATCAATACTTGGAATCCATTCGCGCCACCGTATACCGCCAAACGATGTTCGCTGAATTTGAAAAAATCATTTTCGACCGTTGTGAAAAAGGTGAAACCCTGACCGCAGATATGCTGGATGCCATCTGGCATGATTTAAACACGCGTTATTATGGACCGGATATCATCGTGGATAACGAGCTCAACGTTGAATGGGCTAGAATCCCCCACTTCTATTGGAGTTTCTATGTATACAAATATGTCACCGGTTATTCGGCAGCTACAGCCCTCGCTGAACAGTTGCAAACCGAGGGACCTGCAGCCCAAACACGTTATATCGAATTCCTCAAAAGCGGCGGCTCCGATTACTCGCTTAACTTGTTAAAACGGGCCGGCGTCGATATGTCTTCTCCACAGCCCATTGAAGTAACGCTCCACAAATTCAACAGCTTATTGGATGAATTAGAAAAGCTCCTGGAAAATCCCTAAATACGGTCTAAATTAACCTAAACCCCGCTTTAAAGCCGTTCATTCGGCCAAAAGCGGGGCTTTTTTCGGTAAACATTCTATTGTTGCTTACTTGCCTTGCATCCCCAATAAATCTTCCACGATAACCGGCATCTCTTCCTTAGCGCAAACCAAGGTATGTTTCACCGGCTTCCCAGTCAATTCGGCCAAGCCAGCCGGAACCTGCCAGCCGGTAAGTTTGGCAAGGGCTTCTAAAGAGGCAAACTCGCCATCCTCAACAGCCGGTTTGGACCCGCCGATGGCTTGCAGGACACTTTCATTGAATTTAAACGGACTGGCGGTTGATACAATTACGCACGGCGTCTGATCCTGGCTCTGGCTGCGGTATTGTTCATAAACCTGCCAGGCAACTGCAGTGTGCGGATCCATAACATACCCGTACTCGGTGTACACTTTGCGGATTGCCTCAACCGTAAGGGCATCATCCGCCCAACCAGCCCAGAACGTATCTTTTATTTTGGCCAATTCCTGCGGTGCAACAGAATAGCAGCCATCCGTTTTTAATTTGTCCATCCAATCAGCCACCTGAACCGTGTTGCCATTCGTAATGTGATACAGGAGCCGTTCTAAATTACTGGACACAAGGATATCCATAGACGGCGACAATGTTTTGAAAAATTCCCGTTTCCGGTCATAAACCCCGTTTTGCAAGAAATCGGTCAAGACATTGTTACTGTTGGAGGCACAGATCAGCCGCGCAACCGGCAGTCCCATCAATTTTGCATAATAGCCAGCTAAAATATTGCCAAAATTTCCGGTTGGAACGACAAAATTCACCGGTTGGCCGGCTACAATCCGGTTATTCGCCAATAAATCGGCATATGCGCTGAAATAATAGATGATTTGCGGCGCCAGCCGGCCCCAGTTAATCGAGTTGGCTGAAGAGAATTGCAACCCGGATGCGGCTAATTTATCTTGGAACTTTTCATCCTGGAACAATATTTTAACGCCGGTCTGGGTATCGTCAAAATTCCCCCGAACCGCAACAACATCAACATTGCCGCCTTCCTGGCTGACCATCTGTAAACGCTGGATGTTGCTGACGCCATTATGCGGATAAAAAACGATAATCCGTATACGCGGAACATCTTTAAACCCTTCCAGCGCCGCCTTGCCTGTATCACCGGAAGTCGCCACCAAAATCACAATATCGGATTTTTCCTGGTTTTTCGTCAAAGCAAGTGACAACACCCGGGGCAATACCTGCAACGCCATGTCTTTGAACGCGCTGGTCGGCCCATGCCATAGCTCCAGTATATTGAGATCGCCCACCGTATTGAGCGGAGCGATTTCCGGACAGTCGAACTTATCCGCGCTGTACGCGGCGGCAAGGCACTCTTGCAGCTCTTTCTCACTGTAATCCGTAAGAAAACGACCCAATATCCTTTGTGCGCGCTGGCGATAATCCAAAGGAACCAATGACGCAATAAAACCAGCGTCAACCTGGGGAATATTTTCCGGAACAAACAAACCACCATCCGGCGCAATGCCTCTCTGGATCGCCATAGCGGAAGTAACAGCCTCCCGACTGCCGCGAGTACTGACATAATTCATAACAAACATCTCTCCTAAAACATTCGTATTTTCATTTACACTGCGAACGAACCAGCGAACCTACCTGCGCTTTCACTGCCCGTACCAAATCATCCGGTGCTAAAACAATCTGCTTGCCGCGTATACCGGCACTGACAGCTACTTCCGGCCATTGCAGAATACTGGCATCAATATATACCGGATACTGTTTTTTTGCCCCCAAAGGCGAAACTCCGCCCCGAATATAACCCGTCAACGGTTGAACCTCTTTTAAATGGACCATCTCTACTTTTTTATTTCGGCTGATGACTGCCAAAGCCTTTAAATCCAGTTCGTCAGCCCCAGGAATACAAGCCATCAAAACGCCGGTTTTATCACCGCGGGCTACCAGCGTTTTAAAAACTTGCGCGACCGGCATGCCAACTTTCCGGGCAACCGTTTCCGCGCCCAAGTCATTTTCATCGACTTGATACTCACTGATTGTATATGAAATATGCAGCCCGTCAAGAATACGGGCAGCGTTTGTCTTCACCGGCGTTCCCTCTCTTAAATGGTAATCAGATCATAGTCCATTGATCCCATCCCAATTTTAGCAGCATGTTCGATTTGGA
>JAGFXW010000258.1 GCA_017861495.1 Bacillota bacterium | reverse complement strand
CAGCTGACGTTGCAGCAGTCCGGTTATTTGGATGAACTGGAAAAAGAAGATACACCGCAAGCGGAAGTACGGATTGAAAACCTGAAAGAATTGCTGACCGTAGCGAAGCAATACGCTGCTGAAGGCATCGAAGATAACTTGGAAAATTTCCTGAGCCATGTGGCGCTGGTGGCAGATATTGATACGGCGGAATTGGCCGAAGACCGGGTCACGCTGATGACCTTGCACTCGGCCAAGGGATTGGAGTTTCCGATTGTTTTCCTCACCGGATTGGAAGAAGGGATTTTCCCTCATACCCGGACGTTGATGGATGAAAATGAGCTGGCGGAAGAACGGCGTTTGTGCTATGTCGGTTTGACGCGGGCGCAAACGAAACTGTATTTGACGTACACGGAAGAACGGACGTTATACGGGAATACGGTCCGTTTCCGGCCATCTCCCTTTTTAGGAGAAATTCCTGCGGAATTAATGGAACCGGTTACGGCAACCGGACAACGGGCCATTGGCCCCAGAACAATGGGACAACGCACCGTCGGCTTCGGCCAGGGTCAGCAAGCTCAGCAGGGTCAGCTAACGGGAAAGATTGGGCCGGTACCGGCGGCAAGCGCTTCCCTCACTTCCAGCGGCGCGGTGGAATGGCGAGCGGGAGACAAAGCCCAGCACCCCAAATGGGGAATTGGCACAGTCATCCAGGCTAAAGGGAGCGGGGAGAACCAGGAAGTTAACATTGCTTTCCCGAATAACGGGATCAAAACACTGGCAGTCAAGTTTGCTCCATTGACAAAAGTGTAAGCAGACAGCAGCGAAAGGGTGCGAAAACGTGGAAAAGACGAATAGTATCCAAGAAATTGAAGAGCTTCGTAAAATAATCCGGGAACATGATTACGCCTATTATGTTCTCGATACGCCCAAAGTTGAGGATGCCGAATATGACCGGCTGATGCAGCGGTTGATCCGGCTGGAAAAAGAGAACCCGGAATTAGTGACTTCGGATTCGCCGACCCAGCGGGTCGGCGGAGCGGTCGCAGCCGGCTTTTCCCGTGTGGCCCATTCGCGGCCGCTGCTCAGTTTGGCCAACGTTTTTTCGATTGGGGAATTGTATGCTTTTCATGACCGGGCACGAAAACTGCTCGGTACCGATGACATTGAATATGTTGTGGAACTGAAGATTGATGGGTTGGCCATCAGCCTGGTCTACGAAGACGGGCAGCTGGTGCGTGGCGCTACCCGCGGCGACGGAATTTTCGGCGAGGATGTGACCAGCAATGTCCGGACGATCCGGTCCATCCCCTTAACGATTGCCGGCCGGTCCGGCAATTTTCCGCAACAACTGGATGTGCGCGGTGAAGTCTATATGCCGCGGCCGGAGTTTGAACGGTTAAACCGGGAACGGGCCCAGCGTGATGAACCGGCTTTTGCCAATC
This sequence comes from Bacillota bacterium, assembly GCA_017861495.1. The sequence goes on along the minus strand of JAGFXW010000258.1, from coordinate 4,941 downwards.
CCCGCAATGCCGCTGCCGGATCGCTGCGGCAATTGGATCCGGTAATGACCGCGCAGCGCGCGTTGGATATTTTTGTGTATGGGATTGGTGATCCGTTGCCGGGAATGGCAACACATATGGATAGCCTGGATTATTTGCAATCCCTTGGATTCAAGGTCAACCCGCATCGCCGCCTGTTCCGGACCATTCAGGAGGTTGTCAATTATTGTTCGTCGTGGGAGGAAAAGCGGCGGGAGCTTCCTTACGATATCGACGGATTGGTCGTCAAAGTGAATAGCTTGCAGGCCCAGCAGGAGCTGGGATCGACCGCCAAAGACCCGCGGTGGGCGGCGGCGTATAAATTTCCGGCAGAACAGGCGGTTACCGTCTTGGAAGATATTTTTACCGGCGTTGGCCGTACGGGGGTATTGACCCCTACCGCAATTTTGCAGCCGGTTCGGCTGGCCGGTTCGACGGTGAGCCGGGCAACGTTGCACAATGAAGATTTTATTGCCGAAAAAGATATCCGGATTGGCGATACGGTCATCATCCATAAGGCCGGGGAAATCATTCCGGAAGTGGTTGCCGTGATAACGGAACGCCGCACCGGCCAAGAAACTCCGTTTGTGATGCCGCAAACCTGCCCTGCCTGCGGCGGGCCTGTTGTCCGCCGGGAAGGCGAGGCAGCGCATAAATGCGTCAATCCGGATTGTCCGGCGTTATTGCGGGAAAAGTTGATCCACTTCGCTTCGCGCGAAGCGATGAATATTGAAGGTCTTGGGCCGGCGATTGTTACAAATTTGCTGGATGCGGGCCTGGTCAATGATGCGGCAGACTTTTACCACTTACAAATGGAAGATTTGCTGAAGATGGAGCGAATGGGGGAAAAGTCAGCGACCAAATTGTTGGCGAACATTGAAGCCAGCAAACAGGCTGGTTTGGATAAATTGCTGTTTGCCCTAGGGATCCGCTACGTAGGGGCGAAGGTTGCCGGAAACCTGGCGAAAAATTTGCGGACGATGGAAGCGGTCAGCCAGGCCGATATGGAAACCTTGACCGGTATTGATGAGATTGGCGAAAAAATAGCCGAAAGCGTCGTGGCGTATTTTGCTGAAGCGGAAAACCTGGTTCTCATCGACGGCTTGCGCGCTGCCGGCGTTGTTATGGAAGCGGCTGAGCTGCCGCCGGCGACGGAAGCGGCACTTACAGGGAAAACCTTTGTCTTGACCGGCGGAATGGAAACAATGACCCGGCAGGAGGCGACGGCGGCTATTGAACGGGCGGGTGGCAAGGTGACATCTTCCGTCAGCAAAAATACGGATTACGTCGTGGCCGGTTCTGATCCGGGCAGCAAACTGGCGAAGGCCAACAGCCTCGGGGTGCAAGTGCTGAATGAGGAACAATTTTTGCAATTGCTCGGTTTACATCTGATGCATGGATGGTGAAATTATGAAAATTACCCGTAAAAACGTGGAAGACGTTGCTTTGCTGTCACGGCTGGAAATTCCGGAAGAGTTAATTGAAACAGTGACCGGACAGCTTGATGCGATCCTTGAATATGTGGACGTTTTGAACCAGTTGGATACAACGGATATCGAACCGACGGCCCATGTATTGCCGTTAAAAAATGTGATGCGGGCCGATGTGGTTGTGCCGTCTCTCCCGCGTGAAGAGGCTTTGGCGAACGCGCCGGAGCAGGAAAATGGTTATTTTAAAGTCCCGAAAGTTACGGAAGGATAGGGGGAAAAGGCATGGAACTCTTTAAGCTTACAGCCCATGAATTACATCAGAAGCTGGTAAATAAAGAAGTATCTTCAGTAGAAATTACCGAATCCGTGCTGGGCCGGATCGATGCTGTGGAGGACAAGGTACAGTCCTATGTCAACCAGACACGGGAACTGGCTCTTGCCAAGGCCCGGCAGGTGGATGAGAAAATAAAAAATGGCGAAGCGATTTCGCCGTTGGCCGGAATTCCCGGCGCCATCAAAGACAATATGTGCACTAAAGGGATCAAGACGACCTGTTCTTCAAAAATATTGGAAAATTTCGTGGCTCCTTATGATGCGACCGTTATTGAAAAATTAGCGGCCCAAGACATGGTTATGATCGGGAAAACGAACCTCGATGAATTTGCCATGGGTGGATCTACCGAAAACTCCGGCTTTTTCACCAGCCACAATCCGTGGGACTTAGACCGCGTTCCGGGCGGTTCCAGCGGTGGTTCGGCGGCGGCGGTTGCGGCCGGGGAAACTATTTGGTCGCTGGGTTCCGATACTGGCGGTTCCATCCGCCAGCCCGCGGCATACTGCGGCGCGGTTGGCATGAAGCCGACGTATGGACGGGTATCCCGCTACGGCCTGGTTGCGTTTGCTTCTTCCTTGGATCAAATCGGACCGATCGTACGGGATGTTACCGACTGCGCTCTGGTGATGAACGCGATCAGCGGTTACGACAAGAAAGACTCCACGTCGATTCACGCAGCGGTTCCGGACTATACCCAGTCCTTGAAGGTTGACGTGAAAGGGTTAAAGATTGGCCTGCCGAAAGAGTATTTTGTCCGCGGGATGGACCCGCAAGTGGAAAAAGCGGTCCATAAGGCGGTAGAACAATTGGTCGCGCTCGGCGCAGAATACCAGGAAGTTTCCATGCCCCATACCGAATACGGCTTGTCGGCGTATTACCTGATAGCGCCGGCTGAAGCAAGCTCCAACCTGGCCCGTTATGACGGCGTAGGGTACGGTATGCGGGAAGAAGGCGACGACATTGTTGCCATGTATAAAAAAACGCGCAGCAAGGGTTTCGGTACCGAGGTGAAACGCCGGATCATGCTGGGGACCTATGCGTTGAGCTCCGGTTATTACGATGCCTATTATATGAAGGCCTTGAAGGTTCGGACGTTAGTGAAACGGGACTTTGACCGCGCATTTGAAAAGGTCGATGTGTTGATCACGCCGACTGCTCCGTCGCCGGCGTTTAAGATTGGTGAAAAAGCCAACGATCCATTGGCGATGTATATGCAGGACGTTTGCACGATCCCGGTCAATTTGGCAGGAGTGCCGGGAATTTCCCTGCCGTGCGGATTTGTCGACGGCCTGCCGATCGGGCTGCAGATTATCGGCAAACCATTGGATGAAGCAACGGTATTGCGCGCGGCATACACTTTTGAACAGCAGAATGACTACCACAAGCGCTTTGCGCCGCTGGGGGAGGGTTAAATCATGGATTATGAAGTGGTTATCGGACTCGAAGTCCATTCGGAATTAAAGACGAACTCGAAAATCTTTTGCGGCTGCAGCACGCAGTTTGGTTCCGACCAAAATACGAATGTCTGCCCCGTCTGTCTGGGGATGCCGGGAGTATTGCCGGTCGTGAATGAAAAAGTTGTTGAATTTGCCGTACGGGCCGGTTTAGCGTTGAATTGCAAAATTCTTCCTTTTTCAAAATTTGACCGAAAAAACTATTATTACCCGGATTTGCCGAAAAACTACCAGACATCGCAGTATGACCTGCCGATTGCGTTAGATGGCTATCTGGATATTGAAGTAAACGGCGCAACCAAACGCATCGGCATTACCCGTATCCATATGGAGGAAGATGCCGGTAAATTGGTGCATGCCGGAACGATTTCCAACGCCGATTACACTCTCGTAGATTACAACCGCACCGGTGTGCCGTTGATCGAAATTGTTTCCGAACCGGATCTGCGGTCACCGGAAGAAGCCAAAGCGTATTTGGAAAAGATCAAGTCGATCCTCGAATACATTGATGTTTCCGACTGTAAGATGGAAGAAGGCAGCCTGCGCTGCGATGCCAACATTTCATTGCGGCCGCGGGGAACCGAACCTTTCGGCACGAAAAGCGAGATTAAAAACCTGAATTCTTTCCGCGCTGTCCAACGCGGGCTGGAATATGAAGTGGAACGCCAGACCGATGTTTTGGAAGACGGCGGCAAAGTGGTCCAGGAAACCCGTTCCTGGGATGAAGCAGCCGGCGTGACGGTCTCGCTGCGCAGCAAGGAACAGGCCCATGATTACCGCTATTTGCCGGAGCCCGATCTGGTGCCGATTGTCGTGGATCCCGCCTGGGTGGAAGAAATTCGCTGCAATCTGCCGGAACTGCCGGACGAGCGGCAAAAGCGCATGATGGAAACATACGGACTGTCATCGTATGATGCTTCCGTGTTGACGGCCAGCCGGGCGCAAGCGGAATATTTCGATGCATTGGTTGCTCAAGGGGCTGATGCGAAAGCGGCAGCCAACTGGGTAATGGGCGAAGTGGCCAAGCATTTGAACAGCAATGGCTTGACGATGGCGCAATGCCCGGTATCAGCGGAACATTTAGCAGGGATGCTGAAACTGGTTGACAAAGGAACAATTTCGCATAAAATTGCCAAAACCGTATTTGAAGAGATGTGGACAAGCGGCAAAGCGGCGGAAGATATCGTCAAGGAAAAAGGACTGGTGCAAATCACCGATTCCAGTGCGATTGTCGGTATTGTCGACGCTGTATTGGCGGCGAATCCGCAATCGGTCGCCGATTTCAAAGCCGGCAAGGAGCGGGCGATTGGCTTCCTGGTCGGGCAGGTCATGAAGCAGACCAAAGGCCGGGCCAATCCGGAAATGGTGAACACGCTCCTAAAAGAACGTATCGGGCAACTGTAAATAGTAATGCGAAGGCGAAGTCATTTATGATGGCTTCGTCTTTTTCTTTCAAAATTTGTTGTAAAAATGTATACTTATTATAAGGAGAGAAGGTAAATTGATGTAATTAGTCGAATTTTTCTGGAAATAAGTGTTTTACAGAACCCAAAAAGTAGATAAAGGGGTGGATCAGATGACCGAAAGGCAAGAATTATCTGCGAAAAAATTGCGTTTTCATTGTGATCCAGAAGTATTTTCCTTTGCAACAACGGCTGAAGTGCCTCCACTCGATACGGTAATTGGCCAGGAGCGGGCTGTCAAA
>JAGFXW010000257.1 GCA_017861495.1 Bacillota bacterium | reverse complement strand
CTCTTTGCTGTGCTTGTAAGGTTCAAATTGTTATTCAACAGGCTGACTACCGTGTTTTTCATGTCATATTTTTTTGTTAAGCCGATATTCAATTTGGTTTTAATGGCTTCTAAAGGTTGGCATGGTTCATTCTGGTTGATTTTTTCCACGAGATAGGAAGACAAGATATCAAAATCATAGATCGTAGAAAGCGTGTTTTTGCCTTGCGAATTCGCCAAGGCAAATTGAGCTTCTTGATAGGATTGTCCTAACCCAGTGTAGTTTGCAGCTAAACTGCCAAGGCCAATAGTTAGCGGTTTTTGGGCATTCAAGCTCAATAAGGTCGAGAGATTTGAGCCCCAATCCCGGCAAACTCCTTCCATTGTTTCGGCAGGAAAGTGTTTCAAAAGGATCAGCTTGTCCTCAATGAATACGGCAAAGTCCTGTTGGTCCATATGCGGCGATTTTGTTATCAATTGCATCGTGTTTTCTCTGGTCCTTGCCGCCACAAGGTCATTCACTCCGAATGTATCAAAGGCCGAATCAAGCAAAGGTTGGATATTGATCACAACGACCACGCGGGGGAGCATGAGGTTATAGTTAAGTAATTTGGCCTCTTTCAATAATTTCGCATGGCTGGCTTCGGCATTGTCGGACAACAGTATTGCGGCAAAGGTTTCTTTTAAATGGTGTTGCGATCGGGCTTCTTCCAGCAGCATTTCCTGTTCTAATATCAGTTCAGTAACCATTTTGACCACCCGGGCGGTATCCCGCACTTTGTCCGGATGGCCGGTTATTCCGACTACGCCGATGACCTGGCCGTTTAAGACAATGGGCATATTCAGGCCGGGATAAGAACCACTGTATTGATCCAGGTCATTGGGATAAATTTCAATCGTTTTATTGTGTTCGATGGCATCTTGCGCTCCCTGGTGGAACGTATTCAGCCGTTGTTTTTGTCCTGAACCGATAATAATCCCTTGGCGGTCCATGATGTTGATGTTATTTTGGGCAATGGGAATGATGCTATTTACGATTTGCTGTGCCAGAACGTTTGTTAAAATCAAAGGGTAACACCTCCTTGAGCGGACTTGTTTCAATGGGATTCCTGCATTATGCAACATAAATTATATTGTGCAATAAAGATACTCTGCTGTTGGTGCAAAAAAGTATAACTGGATTTCAAAAAACAGGCTGTTTTCTTTATTTTTCTGTACTTTAGAAGAATTATACCAAGGAATTATTTTTTTAACAATACTATTCGCTCTTGAGATCATTGTGCAATGTACACAATGAAAAGCAAGTTCAAGAACAAACCATTGGTAACCTCGGATAATTGAAACAGACGCGCTGTTTGCATAAAATGAAATCAGGTTCAGACGATATTTTAGGGCAAGGCCTGCATGGTTTTATCCGGAATCTTGCCGGCAATGCCAGCGACAAAATTAGGCAAAAGGAAGTGGACGGAATGCGTATTGTAGTTGCCCCGGATTCGTTTAAAGGAAGTTTGTCGGCAGTGGAAGTAGCCAACGCCATGGAAAAAGGGATACTCAATATTTTCCCGGAGGCGGAAGTAAAGAAAGTTCCCATAGCAGACGGCGGGGAAGGAACAGTGGAAGCTCTTGTTGCGGCCACAGGCGGCCGTATTATAAAAAATACAGTGGTTGGGCCGTTGGGTACTGATGTGGAAGCGTGCTGGGGAATCCTTGGCGATGGGGAAACCGCGGTGATCGAGATGGCTTCGGCTTCCGGGTTGACGGTTGTACCGGAAGGGCAATTGAATCCACGGGTTGCTACGACCTATGGGACTGGGCAGCTAATGAAAGCAGCGCTGGACATGGGTATTCGCAAATTGATTATTGGTATCGGCGGCAGTGCAACGAATGATGGTGGTGCCGGGATGGCCGCGGCGCTGGGTATCCGATTTTTTGATGCCGCTGGCCGCAGCTTACCTGCCGGGGGATCTGCTTTGGCAAGCCTTGACAAAATTGAGTTGACGAACGTGGATCCCAGGTTGGCGGAAATGCAGATCTTGGTGGCCTGCGATGTCAATAATCCCTTGTGCGGACCGAAAGGGGCCTCGGCAATTTATGGCCCGCAGAAAGGCGCTACGGCAGAAATGATTGCCGAATTGGATGCGGCGCTAAAGCACTATGGCGAAATAGCCAAACAGGCGACGGGCAGAGATGTGGCCGAATGTGCGGGGGCCGGGGCGGCAGGAGGCCTTGGCGCCGGGTTGCTGTTCTTTACCGAAGCCGCGTTAAAGCCAGGAGTAGAAATTGTATTGGAAACGATCGGTTTTGCCGATATCGTCAAACAGGCTAGTTTTGTGATTACCGGCGAAGGCCGGACGGATTCGCAAACCGCTCATGGCAAGGCTCCAATGGGGGTAGCCAATATCGCGACCCAATATGATGTTCCGGCATTTTGTTTGTCGGGAGGGCTGGGCAATGGTTGTGAAACTTTATTCGATTTGGGGATGTCAGGGTTGATGAGTATTGTGCCCCAGCCGATGCCGCTGTCCGAGTGCATGGCTGATGCCGCAAATTTGATTCAGGACGGTGCCGACCGGCTCTGCCGCATTGTGAAGGCAGGCATGGCAATCGGAAGCCGCCTACAAAAGGAAGGGAAGTGAGATACAACCATGAAAAAAAGGACGAAAATCGTTTGTACGGTGGGGCCTAGTACCGATAAACCGGGTATATTGGAGAATATGATCGTCGCCGGCATGAACGTTGCGCGGTTCAATTTTTCGCACGGCACCCATGAAGATCATGCCAAGCGTATTGCGCTTGTCCGCGTTGCCGCACAAAGCGCTAAAGCCCCAATTGCATTGATGCTGGACACCAAAGGCCCGGAAATGCGGATTGGCAAGTTTAGCAACGGGAAAGAATTTTTAGCGCAAGGCCAAACTTTCACATTAACCGATAAAGATATTCAGGGAACGGTAGATGGTGTATCCATCAGCTATAAAAAGTTGTCGCAGGAAGTGACGCCCGGCAATATCATCCTTTTAGCCGATGGGCTGATTAGCCTGAAGGTTGAAGAAATTCACGGCGGCGATATTGTCACTACTGTTCAAAACAGCGGCGAAATCAGCAATAACAAAAGGCTGGCTGTTCCCTGGGTGAAGGTAAACCTGCCGCCGATATCCGAACAAGATGAACGGGATATCCGGTTTGGCATTGCGCAAGATATGGATTTTATTGCTGCCTCGTTTATTCAACAGGCATCGGATGTGTTGGCCATTCGCAAACTGCTGGAGGATGCCGGCAGTCAAATGAAGATTATTGCGAAGATCGAGAACCAGGCCGGCGTCGACAATATCGTTAAAATTATTGAAGTTGCCGATGGCGTTACATCACGGCAACGCAAATGCTGGAAACCATGATCACGAACCCACGGCCTACACGGGCGGAAGCCAGTGATGTGGCCAATGCCATTTTGGACGGTACCGATGCAATCATGTTGAGCGGTGAAACGGCTTCCGGGAATTACCCCGTCGAGGCTGTCGCTACCATGGCGAAAATTGCCGTGCGTACAGAGCAGGACTTGCAATATGGCAACATTTTGGCGCGTCAGGGAATTGAGTTGAAATGTACGACCACCGATGCCATCAGCCATGCCACTGCGCAAATCGCACATGAACTGGATGCTTCGGCCATTATTACCGCTACTGAGTCCGGGTATACGGCGAGAATGGTATCCAAATACCGGCCCAAGGCGCTGATTGGCGCGGTAACGCCGAATGAGAAAACGATCCGGCAGATGCAACTGCTGTGGGGCGTTTATCCTGTCCTTTCCGGTAAATTTGAAAATTCGGATGAAATGGTTGGCAACAGCATTCGGGCGGCAGAAGAAGCGAAACTGGTTGCCAATGGGGATTTGGTCGTAGTTACTGCCGGTTTGCCAACCGGAATATCCGGCAATACGAACATGATCCGGGTCCATGTTGTGGCAAACGTGCTGATGAAGGGTCAG
>JAGFXW010000256.1 GCA_017861495.1 Bacillota bacterium | reverse complement strand
GATATCGGCGCGCGCGCATTAGGCGGATTTGCGGCGAAAGTAAATCAAGAAAATACCGTTGTCTATTATGTTCTGAACGCATACCGGCCTTGGTCTGGCAATGTGAACCATATTGATGGAACCCTTTCGTCGATATTGAAAATATCCCACATTAAGTTAGAAAAAATACGCATGATCAGCAATCCAAACAACGGAATTTCGACAACCGTGCAAGAGGTATTGGAAGGAAATTTAAAAATGCTTGAAATGATCGGGCCGTTGATGAATATAGAGTTCACCTGCGTCAACGATACTTTGTATGACAAAGTGAAGGAAAAGATAGATGGTCCTTTGCTGCCGATCCATTTGTACTTGACTTATCCGTGGGACCAATGATTTGTGTCGGTCTTTCAATGGCAAAAGGATTTGTCGGTGTTAAATAGGATTGGCATTGTGAAAAAATAAATGATGAGGAGAATTTGATCAAAATGGCAAAAGTAGAGATTAGATCAGAAAGTTGTAAAAGTTGTCAGTATTGCATTAAGTTTTGCCCTAAGGGCGTGCTTGCCGTAGGGGACAAAGTGAATGCAAAAGGCTATGAGTATGTAGTGGCAGTTAATATGGATGCTTGTATTGGCTGTGCTATGTGTGCCAGAATGTGCCCGGATGCGGCGATTGAAGTATACAAATAAGGAGGAACAGAAAAATGGCTAGAGTATTTATGAAAGGCTGTGAAGCGATCGCTGAAGCAGCCGTTAGAGCCGGTTGTCGGTTTTTTGCCGGATATCCTATCACACCGCAGAATGAAATTCCAGAATACTTTGCAAGAAGAATGCCGGAAGTGGGAGGAAGTTTTGTCCAGGGAGAAAGCGAAGTTGCCTCGATCAACATGGTGTATGGCGCCGCTTCAACCGGAACAAGATCAATGACATCCTCGTCGAGCTGTGGTATCTCGCTAAAAAGTGAAGGGATTTCTTACTGTGCATCTGCGCGTATCCCTATGGTTTATGCCAATATATCGCGGGGTGGTCCAGGTGTAGGTTCTATCCAGCCGGCGCAGCAGGATTATTTTCAGGCCACGAAAGCGTCAGGCAATGGCGGATTCCAAATGCTCGTATTTGCTCCGGATTCTGTTCAGGAAGCCATTGATATGACATATAAGGCATTTGATTATGCCCAAAGAGACAGGAACCCAGTGTTGATTCTTTGTGACGGTGTTATTGGCACCATGATGGAACCGGTTGTGCTGCCGGAAATGAAAACCGATGAAGAAGTGGCTGCCCTAAAAGCAGCGAACGAAGAATGGGCTTGTATTGGTCATGGAAAAGATGTGAAACGTGGCTGGATTGAACCGGGCCATTGGCGGGGACAGGAAGAGGCGAACATTGAAACTGCAGCTATGTACGCAACGTGGGATAAAGATGTACAAGTAGAAGAATATATGGTCGAAGATGCAGAAATTGTGATTGCTGCTTATGGCATTTCCGCCCGTATAGCAAAATCCGCCATTGATATCCTGCGTAAAGAAGGAATCAAAGTCGGTTTGATCCGACCCATCACACTGCATCCGTTCCCGTACGCTTCCTTCGAAAAACTGGATTACAGCAGAGTGAAAGCGATACTTGACGTTGAAATGTCTATTCCTGCACAACTGGTGTATGACGTCAAACAAGCGGTTAAGGATCGCTGTCCAATCGAAACATGCTTGCGTTCAGGCGGGCAAATGATGAGTCGTAATGCAGTGTTAGAGGCTGTAAGAAAGCTTAACGCGAAATAGGAGGGCAGAAAAATGGAAAAAGTGTATTCGAGGACAACCGGTATCTGCAAAGATATGGTCAGCGGTTTTTGCCCTGGCTGTATGCATGGTACCGTTATCAAATTAATCGGTGAAGTTCTTGACGAGATGAATGTTATGGACAAAACAGCTGCCGTACTGGGGATAGGATGCTGCGGACTTCATATGGAATATATAACCTATGATAACACTACCGCGCCGCATGGGCGTGCCTGTGCTGTTGCAACAGGGATTAAACGGGCAAATCCGGATACCTTGGTTTATACGTACCAGGGAGATGGCGACTTTGCTTCGATCGGGCTTGGTGAATCCATCTCAGCAGCAAACCGTGGGGAAAACATTAGTGTTATTTTTATCAATAATGGTATTTATGGCATGACGGGCGGCCAGATGGCGCCTACGACATTGTTAGGCATGAAAGCGAGCACTGCGCCGAAAGGACGTATTGCTGAGGAGCATGGATATCCGATGCATATGTGCGAAATCTTAAACCAGCTTACCGCACCGGTGTATTTAGAGCGCACCAGCTGCAACACTCCGGCTAATGTCATCAAAACGAAAAAGGCGATCCGGAAAGCGTTTGAAAACCAACTGAACGGCAAAGGTTTCTCGATGGTTGAAATCGTAACCAATTGTCCGACAAACTGGGGAGTTGAAGCATTGGATTCGTTAAAATTCCTTGAAGAAAAAATGCTTCCGGAATATCCGTTGGGTGTAATCCGGGATAAATAGGGGATCAATAGGAGGAAGAGGACATGGAAACAAACTTGTGTGTTGCCGGTTTTGGCGGACAAGGTGTTATGACACTTGGAAAATTCTTAGCGGAAGCAACCTGTGATTCTACTGATAAAAACGTTACGTTCTTCCCTTCGTATGGAGCCGAGCAGCGTGGCGGTACAGCAAACTGCTTCGTTGTTATTTCGGACGAAATGGTAGGAGCGCCGTTGGGTGACGTGATGGATGATTTGATTGTTATGAACGAACCGTCATTGGATAAATTTATCGGTACATTAAAAGAAGGCGGTACACTTTTTGTTAACAGTTCGATCGTTAACAAAGAGATTACCAGAAAAGATATTAAAGTAGTTTCCGCCCCGGTGACAGAGCTTGCTCTTAAGCTGGGAAACGCGAAAGTTCTTAATGTGATCATGCTGGGAGTATATGTCGGTTATACGGAAGTGGTTTCGCCGGAAGTTGTTTGGGGAACAATCGAACACAAACTTGGCAAAAAACCGAAGTTGCTTCCGTTAAACAAAGAAGCTTTTGAAAAAGGGCTCGAAATCGGAAGGGCTCAGAAATAAAAAAATTGTTGAGCTTGTTCAGAAATTGCCGAATGCGCAGTCTGAATGAGCTCTTTTTTTTAGTGGCAGGTTGTTAATCCTTGACAAAAACATGGTATCCTTTTACACACGATGCGTTTTGTATCTGGCTTGTCCATTGGTTGCACCAATAAGCGAGACCTTTGGTATGACATTCAGTTGGCGTACCGTTGGTTTCGTTTTTTATTTTGTGTAAAGCATTTTGAGAGGAGAGAGTGGATTTCTTATGGATATTTTATCAATGGCATTTATTGTGATCGGGTTAACGGTGTTTGAAATTGTTTCTAGCATTGACAATGCGGTAATTAATGCAGAAGTCTTGGGCACCATGTCCCAGAAGGCGGAGTCCATAGCGAGGTCAACTCCTATCCTTATGCTGGGAGGAGGAGTATTCCTTTTATTGTTATTTCTTCATTGGCTATTCATTGAAGACAAAAATATTGGCCTCCCAACCGAGGAGTTCTTTTTGCAGAAGGGAGCCTGGTTTTATGCCTTGGCTTCGGTCATCTTGGTTGGAATTGTGGCCAGTGCGATAAACTATGATCCTTATCTGGCGCTGTCTGCCGTTATTGGATCGTCTGCATTTTTTATCACGGATGGTTTTAAAAAGAACGCCGAAGAAAATGAAAAGAAACTTCTAAGCAATGTCAACGCTATGTCCGATCTCAGTAAAATTATGTATCTTGAAATTATCGATACAACCTTCTCAATCGATGGGGTGTTGGGCGCTTTTGCCTTCACCATGTCCATTCCTCTCATATTGCTTGGAAACGGCATAGGGGCCATTGTGTTAAGGCAGTTTACGGTAGGAAACATAGAAAAAATTAAAAAATATGTATATCTTAAAAATGGCGCAATGTATTCCATTTTTTTCCTTGGGATAGTAATGATCCTTGAGGGCTTTCATATAGAAGTGCCGGAATATGTATCTCCACTGGTAACTCTTGTAATCATTGCATTTTTCTTCTTGAAATCAAGGGCGTTCGCCAAGAATTAGTGTTAGCGCGTGTCAGGGGGACGGGGTTGTTTACACACTTTTGAGTGTGTAAACAACCCCGTCCCCCTGACACGTTTACATTGCAATTTCCGCATAGGTCTGGTCTAAGCAGGTTATGTTGGCTTGAGCGGCTGTCAAATCGCGGATTTTTTTTATGAAAGTTTCTTCGCGGCCCCACTTTTCCAGTACTGTCAAAGTTACCTTTTCGGCGAATTCTTTGTTTTCAATCTTATATCCGTCTGTGCGCAAGCTGTTTTCTACCAACCCTTGCAGTGAATAGTCCAGGCAAATCGCTAGGCGGGTGTGCAGTACCCGTTCGACCAATCCGGACGTCAGCAGGCCATTGCTGGCGGCTTTACCATAGGCCCGGATCAATCCTCCTGCGCCCAACTTGATTCCGCCAAAATAACGGGTCACAACGATAACCACGTTTTTTACCGCTGTTTTTTTTAGAACCTCCAAAATAGGGCGGCCGGCAGTCCCCGTCGGTTCCCCGTCGTCATCGGCTTTTTGCAATTGATCCTGGTCACCCAACGTATACGCGGAACAGTTGTGGGAGGCATCCAAATGTTTCTTTTTTATTTGCTCGATAAACCGGCTGGCATCATCTACTGTTTCAATTCGATTTACATAGGTAATAAACCGTGATTTACTAATTTCCAATTCGCTTTCGCTGTAGCCTTTCACTGTACGATATTGTGCTATCATCCTATACACCTCCAGCTAAGCTTACCATAGTCCGAGAAGACTTTCCAAGCTGGACTGGTAGGAAAAATATGTTTGAAAGAGAATGTACTCATTAACGGCGTGATTTTAGGGGTGTGTCAAGGGGACGGGGTTGTTGACACACACGTCCCCCTGACATACAGAAAGAAGGCGGTATTGTATGTTAAAGGAAGCGGAAAAAGGAGTGTTTGAAAAGCTGGGGTTGCAGTTTCCTGCTGTGGCAATTAAATTCCATTACAGCCAGCCGGAAAATGTAGAGCGAATTGACAAGAGTTTATCGTTTTGTCAATTCGTTCGCGAGGCGCAGGACATTGGCAAACCGTTTTTTATCACGAAGGACGATGATGCTTGTTTTGGCAAAATGGTTTTGGGTATGGTCGATAAGCCGCCGCTAGGAGCCAGCGGGCAAGCGGGATACGATTTTGGTGTCTTTAAAACGCCGGCCGCCAATGCCAGATTGTATAATATGCTTCCAACGCTGGTTCGCGGCGCGCATAATTTTGTAGTATTTTGCCCTGTTTCGCTTTGCGATTTTGATCCGGACCTGGTGATTGTTGTGGCCAACACAGAGCAGGCCGATATCGTTATGCGGGCTACAAGCTATATTTCCGGCGATTTGTGGGAGTCGAAAACTTCTAACGTCCTCAGTTGTGCCTGGACCTATGCCTATCCGTATGTCAGCGGAAAGGTGAATTTTTGCGTAACCGGAATGCATCACGGGATGAAACGCCGTAAGGTGTACCCGGCGGGTCTGCATATCATTTCAATCCCATACCAGAAATTACTCGAAGTGGTTACTGCGCTCGATGAAATGGATTGGGAACTGATTGCGATGAAAGAAGATGAGGAAAGCAAGTCGGCTTTAGCGGCCAAAATGGCGAAATGGCAGGAAATGTCCCCGGATTTCATCTTGAAAAAGTAGCCGGATATTGTTGTTTCATTACCTTTGGTATTTCTTGCACAACGAAAGAGTACAAAAAGGAGGAATTCTTATATGAAACTGTTATGCGGCAGTATGTCTTCGAAACTTCCTGCTATCTATTTTGTTATCCTTTTCTTGCTGTGTACTGTAACGTTTGATATTGCTTTTTGCGCAGAGGAGTCGACGGAGGGAAAGGGGAGTTATCGAATGCTGGTAGGCGACATCGAGATAATTGCGTTGTCGGACGGTACCAATAAGCGCCTGATCGACCAGCAAGCGCAGTTGTTGCAAGGCGACCGGGAAAAAATCAAAGACATGTTAGTGCGCGCTTATCCTGATGAGCAAATGGAAAGCACGGTGAACGCGTATCTCATAAACACGGGTTCCAAGCTGGTGCTGATCGATACCGGCAATGGAAAAATGGGCAGTCCGAGCATGGGGAACGTGGTAAATAATTTGCGTGCCGCCGGCTGCAAGCCGGAGCAAATCGATGAGGTCTATCTAACGCACATGCATGGAGACCATGTCGGGGGCTTGGTATCGGGCGCGGAGCGGGTTTTTCCGAACGCAACAGTATACGCCAATCAGCGGGAAGCCGAATATTGGCTGAGCGATAGTAACCGGAATGAAGCCCCAGTTGATGTCCGGCGGACTTTTCAAACGGTAAAAACAGCGATTACCCCCTATATGATTGCCGGCAGGTTTAAGACGTTTGATGACAACGGTTCTTTGCCTTCTGGCATTAGAGCCGGGGCGTTATTCGGGCATACACCCGGACATACAGCGTATTTTATTGAGAGTAAAGGCGATACATTGGTTCTGTGCGGTGACATCATTCATGTTGCAGCAGTGCAGTTTGCAGATCCTTCGGTGACAATTGCGTATGACAGCGACAAAGCCGAAGCAGCGAAGGCCCGGCAGCAATTTTTGGCCGAAGCGGCGGAAAATAATTGGCTGATTGGCGGCGCCCACCTTGCGTTTCCTGGACTAGGGTATGTACGAACCAATGACGATGGCGGATATGTTTTTGTGCCGGCAGATATTCCGGCAGTAGAATAGAGCAATGATTAGTGTCCTCTTGACAATAGGTCAGTTTAGAGCAAAAGACTCTGTTAAGCCTTCCGGCTTAACAGAGTCTTTTTGCGTAAGCAGAAAACCACATGCTAGGCATGTGGTTCCGAAAAGCTTATAGCTATAAGTAGTAGAATAAGAAAGCCTCCTTTGTTAGAATTAATGCAG
>JAGFXW010000070.1 GCA_017861495.1 Bacillota bacterium | reverse complement strand
AGATCATATCCGGCGATCGTGCGGATGAAGTCTCGTGTCGTCGCGCTTTGCGGCCGCGTAAAGACTTCCACGACCGCGCCTTGTTCAATGATCAAACCACCTTCAATCACCGCAACCCGGTCGCAAATTTCCTTAATCACCTGCATTTCATGCGTAATCAGCACGATCGTCAACTGAAATTTGCGATTGATATCTTTCAGCAACTCAAGAATGGAACGGGTGGTTTGCGGATCAAGGGCCGAAGTAGCTTCATCGCATAACAATACCTTCGGGTGATTGGCCAGAGCGCGGGCGATTGCTACCCGCTGCTTCTGGCCGCCGCTCAGTTCCGCCGGATAGCGGTTCATCCGATCGCTCAAACCTACCAATTCAAGCAACGGCAGTACTTCTGCCTCGATCTCCTGCTTGCTTTTACCGGCCAATTCGAGAGGAAAGGCAACATTATCGTATACCGTGCGCGAAGATATGAGATTGAAGTGTTGGAAAATCATGCCGATCTTTTTGCGGGTTTCCCGCAGTTGCCGTTCGGACAACAGGGTGATATCTTCGCCATCGACTACTACATTGCCACTTGATGGCTTTTCCAACATATTGATGCAGCGTATCAGGGTGCTTTTTCCTGCACCGCTCTTGCCGATAATTCCATAGATTTCACCAGCCTTCACGCCGAGATCGATTCCCTTCAGTGCATGAATGGATCCACTCGCCCCATGGTATTCTTTTTTTATTTCTTTTAATTCGATCATACTGCCATTCCCTCTTTCCATTGCTGCATTGTCAGACGTTCTTACCAGGTCGGTACAAAGGATCCTTTATACTTCTCATCAATCCATTGTTTCACTTCTGCCGAATGGTACGCGTTAATCAATTTTTGATAAGTAGGATTCTCCTTGTCTTTCGTCCTCACTGCGATCACGTTTGCATACGGTGAATTTCCGTCTTCAATAGTTAGCGCGTCTTTCGTTGGTATAAGACCGGCGACAATCGCGTAGTTGGTATTAATCGCAGCTGCATCCAGATCATTTAGCGACTGCGGGATCTGTGCGGCATCCAATTCTTTGATTTTCACGTTTTTCGGATTTTCTACAATATCAGCAACAGTTGCCTTGATTCCTGCTTCCGGTTTCAGCTTAATAATACCGGCCTTCTCTAACAACAGCAACGCTCTGGCGCCATTGCTGGGATCGTTTGGAATGGCGACAGCCGCACCGTTGGGCAATTCAGAAATATTTTTGATTTTCTTGGAATAAACACCCATTGGGAAAATCACCGATTTAGCAATCGATACAATATCATATTTACGGTCTTTGATCTGATTGTCCAGGAAAGGTTGATGCTGGTAACTGTTGGCATCAATATCCCCTTGGTTCAAGGCAATATTCGGAGTGATGTAATCATTAAATTCTACGATTTGGATTTCCAAACCATCTTTCGCGGCCACCTTTTTGACAGCTTCCATAATTTCCGCATGCGGACCCGCCGTGACACCGACCTTGATCGTTTTCTTCTCGACAGATGAACCCGGTGAATCCGCCTTTTGCCCCCCGCCGCAACCGGCGGACAGAGTGGCCAGGATACCAATAAGGACTAGTAGTGCGCTGATTTTTTTCATTTTTTCTCCTCCGTTTCGGATTGGCCCATCCTTCTCTATACACTGTTTACCTTTGCAAAAAGACAAATAAAAAAGACCAAAAATGCTTTTTCAACATTTTCGGCCTTCAGTGTATCTGATCAACCAATACCTTATTAATTTTTCTATTGGTAAGTATTATACTACTACATGGTATCTTTTGTCAAGATGGATATTTTAAGTCAACCAAATTTCCATTCGATGCGACTGCAATTTCAAGTTACCGTTCTGCAGAATTTACTACACCCAGTCCTATCGCTTGCGGCTCAAACATATGGAATTCATGGGAACGGTCTTCCCCTAAAAGGCCGATCGCATCAGCCCGGCATTGCTTACAATGCCGCATCTGTTGTATATCGATCTGGCAAATATTGCGTAAATCATTAATTTCTTGCATGCTCGTCGGCGAAAAATGTTCAAACGCACTGCCCGGAGCCGGAATTAACGGCATGATATTAGTAACAAATACTCCCAGCTCTTTCACTTTTTTCGCCACGGTCGGAATATGGAGATCATTGATCCCTTTCAGCATGACCATGTTAATCTTAACCAAAATTCCATGTTCCGTTAAATATTTGATGCCGGCCAATTGGTTTGCTACTAAGATTTTTGCAGCTTCCACTCCATGATAGTACTTGCCGTGATAGGAGATATGCTGATAGATTCTAGCACCAATAGTTATATCCAGAGCGTTTACTGTCACAGTGACATGTTTAATCCCCAACGCAACAATTTCGCCAGCCAGTTCCGGCAATAATAGCCCATTCGTAGACAAACAAAAAATCATATCCGGATTGTCCTGCTTAATACTTTGAATCGTTTGCCTGGTATACGGCCAATCCGCCAATGCGTCGCCCGGACCGGCAATCCCTACCACGCTTAACTCCGCAATCTCACTTTTCACCCAAGCGAATTTTTCTGCAGCAAGCTGGGGAGTCAAAACTTCGCTGGTTACACCCGGACGGCTTTCGTTGACGCAATCAAATTTTCGGTTGCAATAGTTGCACTGTATGTTGCAGCGGGGCGCTACCGGCAAATGAATCCGTGCATACTTATGATGCGCATCCGTAGAATAACAAGGGTGTTTTTGCGTTTTTTTCAATAATTCTTGACTGATTGCACCCAGGCAAGTCATAGTGTTGGGCCTCGCTTTCTACCGCCTTTTTACCCATTTTTCCGGTTAAATACCAGCAGCGTTGCTGTATACTATCCCCTTAAAGCCCCGTAAAATGACATTCTCCGCCTTAACTTTTGTTTTTCCGCATATATTGTCCAATACTGAATTCATTCTTGTCGCCCGAATTTGATCGCATTCACCGGACAAGTTTTCATACAATCACCACAGTTTGTACAATTTGCTTCATCGGGACGGGTTCCCATTTCACAGTTTCGCAAACAAACATCACAATCGTTGCAAGCGCTGGTCTTGAAAACACGAAATATGGCTGCATCTTTGAAAAGTTCCAGTAAAGCACCCGTAGGGCAGGCAAACCGGCACCAAAGATTGGCAACCAGTAATCCCGCTGACACCAACCCAAGGACAACAAAAGTTCGAACTAACCAAAATAAGGAGGCATGCTCAAAAGAGAGACGGATCGAATTCCAGAATTCACCAATTCGTATTGGTACGATAGATCGCGGATTATGGAGACCTATCCAGAGAAACAGTACAATTAGTAATCCAATGCCCATGCCCAGCAGGGCAAACTTTGTCAGCCGATTGCGAACACGCAGTTTTGCAAAAGCTACCTTGCCAATCATCTGATTGACGAACCCACCGGGACAGAGCCACCCGCAAAACGCCCGCCCAACAAACAACACTGACAAAGGAAGAAACAGCCAGAAACCCCAAAAGTAACTTGTAATTCGGCCCCAGCAAGTGATGACCGGACAAACCTGGCAATTCACGAAAGGAACGAGGAAAGGACAGCGGAAGATGCCGTAAAAACTCCATTGCCCAAGGACAGCTAACATGGCCAGTTGGACGAACCTACGAGCTTTCAGCAGAAAAAAAGCGCCTGTTTTCGTGGTTTCATTTTGAGTAGACATCTTTTACCCCCAACTTTTCGACCAAAATCCGGCCTTTTTCAGAGGTTGCCGGAATAAAGCCTTGTTGCTCAAAAATCGTCTGAGCCTCGTCGGAACAAATGAAATTTACATAATCATCGGCCAAGGCCCGATCCTGGGCATATTTCATCACCCCAATAGTAAATGTCAACGGGCCGGAAGGAAAGAGAGTCTCAGGAATGGGCAACACTTCCACTTTCCCGGCAAATTGAGCCATACGAGTCAGGCGTCTTTCGACAATGGAAGCCATTCCTTGGCCGTTTATGATTTCCGGCAGCATCTTGATGACACAACTTTCCTTTTCAATCGTATTGGCAAGAACTGCTTTCTCGATATTTGCTTTTTTGAGGATACCCATAATGGCATCACCGCCCGGCGGGGAAGCGCCCAGCGGCAAAATAATCCTTACCCCCGGCCGGGCCAAATCCTGAATGAATTCGATACCTGCAGGATTGCCCAGCGGAGTGATGATAACGTACTCTGTAAAACACAACGGCCGAAAATAGAGCATTTTATCAGCAGTCCTCAGATTTTGGGCCAATTGCAATACCCGTCCGGCGAATACTTCGGTAACGGCCCCGCCCAAGAGCGATTTGCCCAATGCTGCCGCAAAAGCCCCTGTATAATGAATCTGGATACCGTTTCGCTGTTCATATAGGCTATTGACCTTAGTGAAAGCCTCAGATAATCCTCCGCAAGACCATACTTGCAGCGAATCGGACTGGAAGCGTCCGGCGGATAGGAACGCGGGCGTTAACGCTGCACCTGCAGCTAACGTTGAAGCCATGGCAGCCTTGAGAAACGATCTTCTATTTACTCCATCTTTTTTGTTTTCCATAACCGTATCCTTTCGTGAACAGGCTACTCAAGGCGTGGCAATATTATAAGAATAGAGAGTCCTGTTATACTCCTTAAATTTTGCTAGTTGGGCTGCATAATTAACTATATATTTTTTCTATAACAGCAATAAATATTATATATAATTCGTTTAAAAATTTCAAGTTGTTAAGAAAATCTCAAATTTTCACCATTTTGGAAGACAAATCACCGCATAACATGAATTTATTTTAAACAACCTCAAAAAGGACTGCATTGAAATTTATCATTTCGGTGCAGTCCTTTTATATACCCAAAAACCATGAATCTTGTCTTTTATTTTTCCTGCAACGACAAAACTTGGTTCATGCTGCCGGTACGATAGCCTGTTAAGTCAAGGGTTACAAAGTCAAAACCGAGTTCTTTAAACTGACGGGAAACCGACTCGGCAACATGAGACTGAGTCAATTTAACAAATTCTTCCGGTGCTACTTCAATCCGGGCTAGCCGGTCATGATGGCGCACGCGGATCTGACCTTTACAATACTGCTTTAGGTATTCTTCGGCTTTTTCCACCTGTTTTAACCGGTCTGGAGTGATCTCCAGACCGTAGGCCACACGTGAAGACAAGCAGGCTGCACTGGGCTTATTCCATGTCGGCAGCCCCCATTGGCTGGATAGAGTCCTGATTTCCGCTTTGGTCAAACTCACCTCCAACAAGGGGCTCCGCACTTTGGAGAGTTCATCAACCGCTTTCATGCCCGGGCGGTAGTCGTCTACATCGTCCGCATTCGAACCTTCAAGAACCCAGTCATACCCTTGATTGGACGCATACTGTTCCAAGACAGAAAACCGTTCCTTCTTGCAAAAATAACACCGTTTTGCCGTATTGGCAACAAATTCGCGACTTTTCAATTCGCTGATCAGCACCGTAACATGTTTGATGCCAATGACTTTAGCAAACTGTATTGCATCCTGCCGTTCCCACTCCGGCAGGGTTTCCGAATACGCGGTAATTGCCAGCGCCTTGTCACCCAGCATCCTATGTGCAGCTGCGGCCAAAAAAGTACTGTCCACACCGCCCGAATAAGCAATCACCACACTTTTCATTTCTTGCAGTAATTGATTTAAATTCGACAATTTTCCATTGATGTCTGTCATATTCTTGCCACTCCTTTTATATCCCTTCGCCAAACAACCCTTCCATCGCCCCGACACGATATTTTTCCAACCGTTCAATTTGCGTAATCTGGTGATTCTTAATAACAATCACAATCTGGCCATACTGCAGTTCAGCCAGCGCCTTGCCGATTCGCAGGCGCAAATTGGTGAGTTGTGGATCTTCCGAAGATTTTGCAATTTTCCTGGCCTTTCCGGGGGAATCGGAAACCAACCGGATTTTTTCTGTTTTATCAATTTGAATTAACCGCCCATCTTGAACAATCAAAGTGACTGTTCCGTGACCGATACCCTGAATTTCTGTTTCTATGATCTGCCATACGGACTTTGCTATCTCCATTTCCTATTCCCTCCATCAAATTCTGCTGTTATTTTAATACGGCCATCATATCCTCCAATAAATCCTGCGGGTCTTCCAGACCAACTGAAAGCCGTACGAGAGCATCGCTAATACCAAATTCATGCCGGACTGCTGCGGGGATGGCAGCATGGGACATGGTCGCCGGATACGACAAAATACTTTCCACCCCGCCTAAACTGACGGCCAAGGCCGGAATTTTTACTTTCGCCATGAGTTCTTTTGCCAGTTCAACGCTCTCCAATTCAAATGACAACACCGCACCAAAACCATTCGCCTGCTGTTTGAGAAGTTCGTGCCCGGGATGTTCAGGCAAACCTGGATAATGCACCGCTTTCACCTTGGGGCATTTCGCCAAAGCTTGCGCAATCTTCAATGCAGAAGCCTGCGATTGGTCCATCCGAACTTTCAACGTCTTGATGCCCCGTATTGTCAGCCAGCTGTCCTGAGGTCCCAACACTCCGCCCAGTGCGTTCTGCAAAAATTTCAACTGGCTTGCCAGCCCTTTATCTGCAGTAACCGCAAGTCCGGCTATCACATCACTGTGTCCGGCCAAAAATTTTGTTGCGCTATGCACTACGATATCCGCGCCAAACTGTAACGGGGCCTGCAGATACGGCGTCATGAACGTATTATCCACAATCGAAATCAGCCCCTTTTCCTTGGCCCAAACGCAGATTGCCGGCAAGTCGCTGACTTTCAATAACGGATTGGACGGGCTTTCCAATATAATTCCTTTTGTATTGGGTTTTATTGCCGCTTTTACCGCCTCTAAATCTGTGGTGTCGACAAAAGTATGGCTGATTCCCCACTTCGACACCCCTCTGGTCAACATCCGGTAGGTCCCGCCATACACATCCTTCGGTGCAATCAAATGATCTCCTTGTTCGAAGATCAGCAACGCGGCCGAAACTGCCGCCATCCCGGAAGCAAAAGCAAACCCTGCCACTCCGCCTTCCAGCTCGGCAATAATCGCTTCCAGCGCTGCCCGGGTAGGGTTGCCCGAGCGGGAATAATCATATTCATCGCCATTGCCGACATTTTGGTCAAACGTCGACACCTGGTAGATCGGAACGCCGACGGCACCCGTTGCCGGATCAATCCCGCCTTGGTTATGGATCAATTTTGTCGCAAAATCAGTCATTTTATCCCTTCCTTATTATAATCAATGTATTTTATTCTGAGCTGAAACGAGTCTACCTTCATCGTATCGCTTGCTTTAAATCCTCGATAATGTCTTCTGCCGCTTCAATGCCTACGGAGAGCCGCAGCAGCTTATCGTTAATCCCAAATTTCTCTCGCAACGCAGCCGGAATATCGGCATGCGTCTGCACAGAAGGGAATGTAATCAAAGACTCTACTCCGCCGAGGCTTTCGGCAAACTGGATCAAATTCACCTGACTTAATATCCTGGGCACAAGCGCAGGATCGTCGACTTCGAACGCGATCATTCCGCCGTAACCGGCAGCCTGCCGGTCATGAATTTCCTTGCCAGGATGATTAGACAGCCCAGGGAAATAGACATGTTGTACGTGCGGGTGCTGCTGCAGCCACAAAGCGACGGCTGTCGCATTGCTGTTATGCCGTTCCATCCGCAGCGCCAAAGTTTTTATCCCCCGCAGCAGCAGCCAACAGTCCGACGGTCCCAAAACCGCGCCGGTTGCGTTCTGCAGAAAAGCCAATTTTTCGCTCAGCTCTGCCGTACGGGTCACGGCAAGGCCACAGACCAAGTCGCTATGGCCGGCCAAGTATTTCGTCCCGCTGTGCAATACAATATCTGCACCCATTTCAAGCGGCCGCTGAAAATATGGTGTTAAGAACGTATTGTCTACGATGACGTGTAAATTATGGGCACGGGCAAGTTTGACGATGGCAGCAATATCTGCAATTTTCATCAGCGGATTGGTCGGTGTTTCCACGAGAATGGCCTTTGTTGCAGGGCGTATCGCTGCCTGAATTTCATATAATGAGCTGGTGTCAATAAAACTTACACTTAAACCAAACTTTGTGAAAACCTTGTCCAAAACCCGGTACGTTCCGCCATAACAGTCGGCAACGGCAATCAAATGGTCACCGGACTCGTAGAGCATAAGGACGGAAGTAATCGCAGCCATTCCGGACGAAAAGGCAAAACCGGCATGGCCGCCTTCCAATGAGGCAATTCCTTCTTCCAGCACCTGCCGGGTAGGATTTTTACTGCGCGTATAATCATAGCCGGTACTTTGCCCCAGACCAGGATGCCGGAATGTCGCAGTCTGATATATCGGAGTACTGATGGCCCCGGTTTTTTTATCAGTACACAAACCTACCTGAGCAATTTGGGAACTTAACTGCATGAAAACCATCCTTCCATCGATAAACAAGATTTTTTTGGGGAGAATTAGTAAGCCCCTTTCATTCAGATGAAAGGGGCTTACTAATCGCACGCACTTTCTCTCATCTGCCAAGATTTCTCCTGCTGGATTTAGCACCTTGCGGTTAAGCCGGTTGCCGGGTGTCATTGGGCCAGTCCCTCGACCACTCTGGATAAGAGTATCTATTTAATTGTCGTATTACTCGCTCACGTATATTCACTAAACTTTGTTAATATATAAGGTTAATGTTTAAGGCAAGATGGTACCCCTTCCCAATTATTTCTTATATCATATAACAATTATAGGATTAAATATAACGGAAATTTCCTATAAAGTCAATAGGAATAAATCATAAATATATTACGACATACAAAAGCAGGCTGAACTCGATCTGAAGCAAGTCTACATTTATATGTCGTACTCTTCGCCAATTGAATTCTGCTGTTGTTTGATTAAGTCCTCCAGTGTCACGCTCTCAATATACTCATCTACGATGGTATTGAGCGTTTCCCAAAAGGGCAGTGTAAGGCACTGCGTTGCTCGTGTACATGAATTTATTTCGCAATCCAAACAAGCTACCGGAGCAAGGCTGCCTTCAGCAAGTTTCAATATTGAACCCACCGTATATTCGCGCGGGATTTTACGCAGCCTATAACCTCCGTGTTTGCCTCTTGCGCTGATTACAAATCCTGCGTTATTCAGCAAGGCCATAATCATTTCAAGGTATTTCAGGGAAACTTCTTGCCGCTTGGCAATATCCTTGAGCGAAATGTACTCTCCGTTAGTATGCTGTGCTAAATCGATCATTACCCGAAGGGCATATCTTCCCTTTGTCGATATTTTCATTTGAATATACCTCCATATTAGTAGTCCTATTATACCATAGGAATTATAGGACTAAAATGGAAATCTTTGCCCCGCCCTTCCGGCACGGTAAATTTCGTCAACTCTTCTTCTAGAGAACGCCATGACCGCTTGGCAAAAACCGCCGGTATCCCTAAAGACTTTGCTTTTTCCTTCACGTGCCGAGCGGTACCGTGATTGATATAGTCGGTAAGT
>JAGFXW010000255.1 GCA_017861495.1 Bacillota bacterium | reverse complement strand
TGGTATATGATTGCTGCTGCTTTTGGAGCGGTCTTGGCCGGTGGACTTATGGAAGGAGCGAAAGCGCGTGAGAAGTGAGATTTTTTTACTCATTGCAGGCATGGCCTTGGTAACGTTTGCGACCCGGTTTAGTTGTTTGGCTTTATTTCGCCAAACCGGCATGCCTGATTGGTTGGAACGATGGTTAAAACATATTCCGGCTGCCATTCTTACCGCTTTGATTGTGCCGGCTCTGGTATTGCCTAAGGGGCAAATTGATATTTCTTTGCAGAACCATTATCTGTTGGCAGGTCTTGTTGCGGCACTGGTTGCCTATAAGAGCCGCAATATTGTCGTTACGCTGGTGCTTGGAATGGGAACTATGTTGACGTTGCGTTTTTTAGGTTAGTCATAGCCGTTTGGGAAATCGAGGGAACAGAGTGTTTCGGCTGCATTGGTTGGAAGGAGATATCCGGAAGACCGGTGAATTATACAACAACATTTTGAAAGGAGCGGTAGAAATGAGTGAAGCAAAACTATTCGATATTAATGAAGTGAATTGGACAAGCTTGAATGAAGGGCTGCGGGTTTGTATCTTCAAAGCTTCCAAGCAGGCCACTATGCAGTATGCTGAGATCCAGCCAGGCGCAACGATTGACAAGCATAGCCATCCGGCGGAACAGTTGACCTATGTCCAGGCGGGATATATTGATCTCACCGTAGACGATAAAACCTATTCACTAAGTCCGGGCTGTTTTTGCCAGATTCCTTCCGGAGCGGCCCATCATGTCATTAACCGGGGGAATTCCACCTGTACTGCGATTGATATTTTCTTTCCAGAAAGAGAAGACCGGGAAAACAGCGAAAAAATAAAGGATATGGGCCATAATTGGTAAATGCAAATTTATGCGGCACGGCGGTGCAGTTGTCGCGAGCTTGATTGGACAAACTGGGTAATCTGGGTGTAGAATCAATATAAAAGCTGTTGCCTTCAGGTGGGCAACAGCTTTTATATTGATTCTACACGTTATTTTTTCGATACAGTCAAGGTTATGCTGCCAATGTTAAGGCTTTTGGCCAAGTCGATTTCCTGGATCAATGCCGGTTCGTAACCATCTTTCTGGATCGTGAGGGAATAGCTGCCCGGTTCTAGCCGTTTAAACCAGAAGTCGCCAAAATCATCGGTGGTTTGTTGTTGGCTTTGGCCGCTGGCAAGGTTAGTCAAGGTGACTGTTGCAGCTTCTAGAATTTCATCGATAGCCGGATCGTAGACATCACCAGCTAGGAAAAATTTGGGCAGATTAAGGTAGTATACCCTTGGTTTCAGACCTGCTTCAGCTTGGATTACTTCGGCCTTGTCAATCAGTTCCTTGAAGTCTGCTTCTTCACCGAATTGGATTGCCTCAACGCCGCACGCATCGACGCAGCGCGGCAATTTTCCCTGATCAACCAGATGGGCGCAGCCAGTGCATTTTTGGGGCAGTTGCAGGGACTCGTTCCAATAAATTGCTCCATACGGGCATGCTTCGAGCAATTCGCGCTTTCCAATTGCCTTTGCCGGATCAATGATTACCAACCCGTCGGTACGTTTGTACACCGCATCGCCGGCGGGTTGCATGCAAGCCGGATTATCGCAATGCATACAAGGTTGGGGTATGTATGAAAGTTTCACCTTAGGGACTTGGCCATGCACCGTTTCATTCATTTTCAGCCAAAAGTGGCCTGTATCAGGCTGTGGTTGCGCTATGGGTGTCCAGTCGTTGGCAACGTGTTCATCTTTACAAACCAGTTGGCAGCTATAGCAGCCATTGCATTTGGCGACATCAATCACAAATACTTTCATGCCCACTTTCCTCCTTCGATCCATGACTCAATACAGACTCCGCTGGCTGGATCATATTTTCGGCTAAAGGCGTCTTTATGTTGATCATGCAAAGCGGCAATATCGGCTTTTTCAATGTTTACCAAGTATCCGCTGGTCACTTCGCCAACACAATTTTTGGAGGTCACCGCTGTAGGGCAGATCAAGTTGTTCGCGCCGCCCCGGTCACTCTCGCCGGCAACGATGGGATCCAGCCGCGCTCCGTGGTCCTGGTAAACCACTCCCGGCATAATCCGTTCTGTAACGTAAGCTCCGCCCAGGACAAAGCCGCGATCATTCAGGACTTTTACAACATCACCGCTGACCACGCCGAGTTTGGCGGCATCAACCGGATTGATCCATACCGGTTCATAGAGGTACCCGTCGGATCCACGCACTTTGCAGGTTGGAATCTCACGCAGCCAGGAAATATCGTCCAAGTTCGCATGTACCCGCCAGCGAGGATGGTTGGATACAATGAGATACGGATATTTTTCCGATCGCGGATGGAGCAGGCTTTCTTGATGGCTTTCACCGTATGGAATCCAATGTGGTACCGGTGTCCTTTCCCGGTCATCCGGGAAATATTCGGCCAGATCTTCAGAATAAAATTCGAGCAGGCCGGACGGTGTAGAGAGGGGATGGGACGCGGGATCTTTGTAAAACTTACTGAAGCCGGGCGGATCGTCTTCCCAGTCTTCGGCTGTTGGAACCATAAAATATTCTTTTTTTCTAAAATCTTCATAACTGATCATGCCGGCTATTCCCGAATCATCGAAGGCATCCTTTATATTATCCTCGATGCTTTTTCCTTGTGTATATTGTTCAAATAGGCCAACTTTTTTAGCAACTTCGCATACTGCTTCGTAATCGCTTTTTGACTCGCCAAGCGCTTCGATGCATTGCCCCTCATACACCAGATGGTTGTAAAGGCCGCTCATGGTGTCCGCGCTGATATCCGTTTCTTCGAATTTTGTATTGATCGGCAGGATGATATCGGCAAACAAACAGTCATTTTCCAACCAGGGATGTTGGGCTACAACGCATTCGATTTTAGCACTGCGCAATGCTTCGATCATTTGGTTGCCGCCGTTCCAGCAGGTAGTCCAACACGGGGTATCCGTCCAAATCATGTGGATTTCCGAACCGCCTTCTTCAATGGGATATTCGTATTGAAGAAATTGGTCTTCACGGGATACGCCGGCGCAGCTTGTTCCGTACCATTTTAGCGGTTCGTCGCTTAAGATTGCCTGGGCGATTAGTGTTTTTGGAATAAATTGGGGTGGTATTTGATATTTCCAGCCATGATAGCAGGCTTTGACATTGGGGATTACTTTGCTGCGGGGAGCCGGGTTGAGCCGGTGCAGCGAATATTGCTGCCATTCGAGAAATTTAAGCTGTGCTTGACCGGGTTTGCCCAGCCCCTGCATCGCCAGCAAGCAGACTTCCAGTCTTGCCGGTTCGTGGGAATACGTTGAGCGGATAAAGGAACCGCCGTTGCAGTGTCCGATGCTGGTGGCTTCCTTCGCCCATTTTCGGGCCAATGCCTTGATGATCCGTGACGGGACATTGGTGATTTCGGCTGCCCAGGCGGGAGTTTTGGGTATCCCATCGTCTTCCCCCAATACGTAACTCTTGAATTGATCAAAGCCAATGGAATGGGTTGCCAAGTATTCCTTGTCATAGCTGTTTTCCGTAATCCAGGTATAGGCAAT
>JAGFXW010000007.1 GCA_017861495.1 Bacillota bacterium | reverse complement strand
ATATTTCCTGAAATTTAACGAGAACCTATACAGTGAATTCTCGATATTAATACAAACTAAGATTAATTGTAAATTGCGTCCTTGTTAAAGTCAAGTCCAGTCCAACGAGTGCGTATATATAAGAAAACCCGGCATAAGCCGGGTTTTCTTATATATACGCACTTTGGTGGCTGTACTTTGGTCTAATCGCAATTATTGCCGTTCACTGGTTTTTTAGTTGATGGTACGCCGTCATTACTTTTTCGCCTAATTCAGGATTAACCCGCGAGAGATTCATCACATACAGCAGCGGATTTCCCGCGAAGTCGCTGTGTTCCCCCAAAAGAGCAACTTCCAACGATGAACGCATAATATTAATCACGCAGTTGTCATCATGGTTATCCTGACAGTTTTTGCATTCATGGTTAATCATTGCCAACGCAAACGCCACGTCATCCGTTTCATACACTTTGAAATCACCGGTCGGTACCATTTTTAACCCATTTGGAATACTAAGCGCTTTTTTCATACCGGCATATTCCGACACCAATTTCGCAAAGCCAATCAAACATTCTTTTCCCTTGCAAGCAACACATTCTTTTTCCTGGCAACAGTGCTGCACTGCTTCTTTAATGGCCTTTATATTGATTTGTTCATTTAACATATAACCACTCCTGTCATTTTACTGTTTTCCGGCAAGGAAAGCTTGAAAGTCATCAAGTTCTGACGGCTGATCCGCGGCGTCTTTGCCCCCATAGACCGCTGCAGGAGGAACAAACCCATTGATGCCGCAACGATCAACCACTTTGCACAAACGCTCATTCGGGGCGCCTAAGGCCCGATATTTTTCCAACACGTAATCCAAGACCTTTATGACTTGTTCGGAAGAAATATTATCGATGATTTTTTCGCCATGCCTTGGCACTTTACTTCCACCCCGTCCGCCAAGGTAGATCTCAAAGCGATCGGCCGCGACTGCGATTACGCCAAAATCAGCGCAAAGAGGATCTGTACAGCCGCGGGCACAGCCCGCAGTGGAAATTTTAAAGTCTTTGGGAACAGGCTGGTTCATATACTGTTCCTGCAGCGCCACTCCTAATCCAAACGCATCGCCGAAACTTCGCGGACATAGTTTGTCATTTCCTGCACAACCTTTTACATTGCGGACAATATTGCCAAACACGCCAATCTGCAGCCCCGTCTTTTCAATTTCAGACGTAAATTGTTTCAAATCAGCGGCATTAATTAAAAAAACAAGAGTTTGCCGCGTGGTCATCTTCATCCCGTGCACTGTAATTTTTTTTGCCAGTTCACCTAACCTTATTAGTTGGTCCGCGGTAATTACTCCGCATGGTGTTACTACCCCTACTCCTAAAATTCCTGAACGCTGCTCGAAAATTGCATGTCCCATTTACCAACCCTCCGCCGTTTCGCTTCCCAAAATAATTATTTGCAAATAACAAATTGCACATGACTATTATTATTTGCTTTTTATTGAAAAATTCCTGCCAGTGAGTAGCATTTCTAGTAAAAATTTTCATGTTTTTACAGAAAGCATCGCCAACAGCCACGAAGTTTCATCGACGCTAATCTATTTACAGCCTACAATGTTGACTTAACAGCTGAATAGTGGCAGAATAAGGACATATTTTCGCACAAGCAGATAGGATTGAATGAATTTGGCTGTTTTCTTTCACATATTAGGCCATAATATTACGCCGATATTCACATTGGTGGCATTGGGGTTTCTGGTAAGCAAACGTTTCAATCTTGATTTATATAGCCTTAGCAAACTAACTTTCTACCTGTTTTCACCGGCTTTTATCTTTGTCAATTTGTATACAACCACACTCAACCTCTCCATGCTGAAGGTTCTGTTTTGCGCGATATTGCTTCTCATCATCCATGATGCCGTGGGAAGAATTATCGCCAAAATTCGCAACTACGATATCGGACTAGAAAATGCTTTTAAAAACTCAATCATGTTTAACAATTCGGGGAATATCGGTTTGTCACTCGTCATGCTCGTTTTTTCCGGCGCCCCTTTTGTTATCGATGGAAAAACCCCCTATCTCAGCGAAGCAATTGCGGCCCAAATAGTAATCCTTGTATTTCAAAATATTTCTTCCAATACTTTGGGATTCTACAACGCAGGAAGGTCGCATTTCAAAGCCAAAGATTCCATCCTGCAAGTTTTATCCATGCCCTCGGTGTACGTCATCCCCACCGCCTTCATACTGAAGGGCATTGATTTCAACCTGACTGAAACAATCATATGGCCGGTTTTGGATTATCTAAAAAACGGCATGGTACCCATCGTCTTGCTTACCTTGGGAGTTCAACTTTCCAAAACAAAATTTAACTTTACAAGCCACGATGTCCACATTTCCGTATTCACAAAACTCTTCATCGGCCCAGCTCTCGCAGTAGCCTGCATCCATCTTTTCGGCTTCAACGGCGTCGTTGCGCAAACAGTATTTATCGCTTATTCCGTTCCAACAGCAATCAACACGGCGCTGATTGCTGTCGAATGCAAAAGCTGTCCGGATTTTGCGTCCCAAGCAGTAATGGTGTCAACCATCTTTAGTGCCATAACCCTTACGATAGCAATCTATGCAGCCCGGATTATGTTCCCTGTTTAACCGTAAATTATAGAGTGCACCTGGCAACAATGGTTCCATTGTATGGCATAGGTCAAAAAACCAATAGGCTTCAAGAGCTTACTGCTCTTGAAGCCTTAATTTTTAATCGGTTACCGGCATCCGCTGCCGGCATGTCAATCAAACTATTGTGACGGCAAAGATTGCAGACTTGGTTTTATAATTTTATAATTTCTTTCGGCTCCAATACTTTAACGATAAACCGGGTTAATTCTCGACTTAAATCCAAACGCAGGCCAGAAATTTTTTGCCTATTCTTATCCATAATAATTTGCACCAACGGCCTTGTCTGTAGTTTGGGATACACCTCAATAACCACGCCAATGTCGCCGTTATCCAAAAGAACCATACTTCCCACCGGATAAAGCGCCACCGTTTCCAAAAAAATATCTGTTATTGCCGGATCAAGTTTCGTTCCCCGCGATCCAACCATCACCTCGTAAGCCTCATGAGGCAACATAGCCGGGCGGTAAGGCCGGTCCGAGGTAATGGCATCGTACAAATCAGCAACCGCAGCAATCCGGGCGTATTGATGAATGTCCTCTTTACCAATTTTCCTCGGATACCCACTGCTATCATAGTTTTCATGATGTTGAAAAGCAACGTGCGCTGCCGGTAATGAAATAGTCTTTCGTAAAATGTCAAAGCCGTTGCCGGCATGTTTTTGGATCTCTTGCCATTCTTCCGCGAGTAACGGAGTGGTTTTATTCAGCAACTCTATAGGAACCATCATTTTTCCAATATCATGCAAAACTACCCCTATTGCCAATTCATTAATCTTTGGCATGGACAAACCCATTTTAAGGCCAATCACGATGGATATCAAACAGGTGTTGATAGAGTGGCCAAATGTATAGCCATCATGCGTTCGGATTTCGGTAAGATGGATCAAACTATTTTTATTGCATAAAACGTCATCAATAATCATTTTGACCGCTTGGCCAACTTCAGCGACATTGACGGTCTTGGTTTTTTTAAACGCTTCAAATGTTTTACGGGCAATTTTAACCGTTTTGATCCGTGTTTCTTCATCGAGCAGTTCTTGCGGTTCATAATCCGCATAAGGGTTTTTTACGTAAATCGAAGCGATATCCAATTCTTGCAACCGCGCAATCAGATGTTCATCCAAAACTACGTCGGCAGCAAGTAATAGATTCCCGTTGGCGTTATAAATATTTCTTGCAACGGTTAACCCGGCTTGCAAGTTTTCAATTGACAATCGTAACACTGTGGAAGCCTCCATCCTTTCCATTGCTAAAACAAACCACATACTATCATATATACATTATACCAGACGCATAGTATATATCTACCAAGCTTTGCAAAGGACTGTAAATTTGCCCAAAAAATCTTTTTCTGCAAAAAATCCATGCTAACCTAAGAAAATTCCCGGCAAAGCCCTTACTTTCCCGACGAAACAACATCAAGTTCAGCCGCTCGGCGTGCGAGCGAATCATGGTTCTCAGGATATGCAATGATCTTCCCCCGCATCATCCTTACAAACCTTACAACCAAGTTCGGATCAAATTGCTCTCCCGCACATTGCAACAATTCTTCCATCGCCTTCTCGTGAACCATGGCTTCGCGGTATGGCCTTGCGTTTGTCATTGCATCATAAGCATCAACAATCGCAATAATTCGGCACTCCAATGGGATTTTCTCCCCCATCAGTCCCAGAGGATATCCTTGTCCATCCCAACGTTCATGGTGCAGGAGGATCAATCTTGCAATCGGCATAAATTCCGGAACCGACTGAGCAATTCGGCAGCCGATTTCAGGATGCTGTTGCATTTCTTGCCATTCTGCTTCGTTCAGTGGTCCCCGTTTCAAAAGAACTTTATCTGGCATACCCACTTTCCCCAAGTCATGAAATTGTGCCAATAGACTTAGGTCATTCAGTTGATATTGCGACATTCCTAAATTTTTCCCAAACTGTAACGCTAACTTCTGCAACCGTTTCGCGTGGTCTTTCGTTTCTACATTCCTGGCCTCCAATGCATTGAGAAGGGCTTGAACCATTTTGCTGCGGGCACTCTGCCTCCTGTTGAGTTTTGCGCGGTACATGTTTCCGTCAGCAATCTTAAATAGTTCCAAAATATTTTTTTCCGAACTATGACTGACAGCAGATCCGGTCGATATACTCAACGGTACTTTTTGATTACGGGAATTATACTCTTTTATCAACGAAAGAAGGTTTTCTTCGACGTCAGCGATATAATCCATAGCAAAATCCGTTAACAATATTGCAAACTCGTCGCCGCCAATGCGCGCCACTGTCCCCCGGTTTTCCGTCACCCTTTTCAATATTTCAGCGCTTGCTAATAATAACGCATCGCCTTCCACATGACCAAAGGTATCATTGACAAGTTTCAACCCATCAATATCGGCAATGATTATCCCCTGTGGAAAACATTGGCTTTTTTCTATCCGTTGCAGTTCTTTTTCAAAATAGGTCCGGTTATACATTCCTGTAACAGGATCATGAAAGTTACTGTACTCCAATTCTGCTTCTTTACGTTTACGAATTTCTATTTCCATTTTCAATTGATTGACCGGCCTCATATCTTGTCCCAATAACACATAGCCCAGCAAGTCTCCCACCCGGTCATAAATGAAAGAGGCACGAAAAAGGATCGGAACGTTCTCCTGTTTCCTGGTTCGGATGGTCGCTTCCATCACAGTTTGATCATTGACCGGACATATCTTATCGAGTGGTTCTCCCACGATTTGATCTAACTTAATGCCTACAGATTCTTCCGACGAATACCCTGTCAATTCTTCATACCGCGGATTGACCATCAGCACAGTCCCATTCGTATTTACAACGATCACCATTTCCGTAACCCGGTTTACAATATCGTTTGAATCAATTAAGGAAGACATATTAAACAACCCGTACCGTTGAACGGCATACCAAAATCCCAACAGCAAAATAAACATAACCGGGTGCATGGCCTCAGCCCGTCTGCCGGCTACGTCCAAAACAAAATAAGTTTCAATGCTGTAAGCAATGATCAAGGCCAACAGACCAGCGGTAAAAACAACCGCCGCCTGCATCCTTTTTCGTTTTGAAGCATTGTTCCAGCCCCATTTTACCAATAGCAATAATGTCAAAACCCCATACGTCATATAATATGCATTGAAGGCCGTATAAAACTCATCAATCAATATATCACTGGCCGTTGGCCCAAGAAACACAAGTTCCCAGACCAATAAACACAAAACGGGAGCATAAAGCAAAAGCAATTTCCATTTTTGGTTTAAATACCTTATATGTTCAGTCAACACCACGTTCATGTGCAATAAAATCGCACTAAAAGAGATCCAACCCAACGCCGACGTTTTGTCTCCCAGCCAGTAACCCTCAACATCACCGGTTTGATAGATAAACATCAGCCCTAAAGACCAAACCGCCAAACTTTGACAACAAATAAAAAACAGCCTGTTAAGTTCGGCCTTTTTATCCAATCGATATACATAAATTCCCATTACCTCTGAAGCTATAAAAGTAAGGGAAGAGATCACCGATAATAGCCCTAGTAAATTCACATCCGTCTCTCCAGTCAAACTTAGTAAACGGCGTTCCCGAAAATATATTCCACTTTTCCAACATCCTTCTGAGTAATCATTCCCTATAAACTGATAAATTCCTACATATTCCCTGTAAAATCTAATAAAAATATTATATACATCCTCTTTTACTCAGCTGATTTTTCTGAACATATTATGGATTGATTACATTATTTCTTGTTTTAGTAACATACAATGAACATAATTGTAAATTGTCGAATAATTTAATATTATTACAAGAATTTGCAGGAATTTTCCGGGGGTAAAGAATTTGATTTATGAATAGAATCGACTATAAATTATCTGACTATTTAATGATATGTTTAGACTTGCATGAATTTATAGGTGACACCAACGTTTCCCCAGATGGGCTCAATCAACTGGGAGAAACTTTTTTGTCCAACCATATGGGCAAAAAATCCTCACCATTTACCTGTACAACAGTTTCCTGGGAAAAAGCTTATTTGACGATCCTGACATAGTCTGATACAGAAGTCGTTCCAATTATTTTATACTACAAGGAGGAAATTTATTTATGGCAATGGCGTCAAATGAGTCTTTCCGCATAAAAACACTTGCCAATCCAGTTACAAAAAAAATGCTGGTAGCGATGACAGGTCTTGTTCTCCTCATGTTTTTGCTTATTCATTTATTGGGGAATCTTTCCCTCTTCGCCGGCGTAGAAGGCATCAATGCCTATGCAAAAACTCTGCACTCCATCCCGGCGGTGGTATGGCTTTTCCGTCTCGTCATGGCCATAGTATTAATCATTCATGTGCGGTTGGCCATCCAGGTGACTCTGGAGAACCGCGCAGCCCGCCCTATCGCTTATGCCCGAAGGGATTACCAAAAGGCCAACCTTATTTCCCGCTCAATGATTTGGACGGGATTGAGCATTGCGATTTTTCTTGGCTATCATTTATTACACTATACTGTACAATCGTTTTATCCTGTTACTTCTTCAGCTGTTTTGAGTGACAGTTTGGAAGACCGGACGTTTATCGAATGGTGGTGTTTGGTTTCCAAAACACGGTTTCCAGTCTTGTTTATCTGTTCGGCCTAGCCGCTCTGGGATTTCATCTTTCCCACGGTATTCATAGCGCCTTGCAGACCTTGGGATTGTTGACACGGGATACCTTGTTTATTTGGAGCAAAGCGGCTTTCGTGATTGCCGCAGCCTTTTTTTTCGCATACATATCCATACCGGCCTGCGTTCTTGTCGGCATGGTAAAATAAGGAGGAACTAGAACCATACTTCTTGATGGAAAATGCCCTGCAGGTCCGTTGGCACAACGTTGGGAAAAACACCGCCAGGAAATGAAACTTGTTAGTCCCGCTAATAGACGTAAATATAAAATTATTGTAGTCGGCACAGGACTTGCCGGCGCGTCCGCTGCTGCTTCGCTGGGCGAGATGGGCTACCAGGTAGATGCCTTCTGTTATCAGGACAGCCCCCGGCGCGCTCACAGCATCGCCGCCCAAGGCGGCATCAACGCGGCCAAAAATTACCAAAACGACGGAGACAGTGTATACCGCCTTTTTTATGATACGATCAAAGGCGGCGATTTTCGGTCCCGCGAATCGAACGTTTATCGTCTTGCCCAAATCAGCAATAACATAATCGATCAATGTGTCGCGCAGGGCGTTCCTTTTGCCCGCGATTATGCCGGTTATCTTGCCAACCGCTCGTTTGGCGGCGCTCAGGTATCACGCACTTTCTACGCCAGAGGGCAAACAGGCCAGCAACTGCTTCTCGGCGCCTACTCCGCCTTATCCCGCCAGATCAAAGAAGAAACCGTGCGGCTGCATACCCGTTCAGAAATGCTCGATTTGGTTGTTATCGACGGCGAGGCGAAGGGCATCACCGTACGCAACCTGGTGACCGGAAAGATATCCTCTTACGCGGCCGACGCCGTTTGTCTCTGCACAGGCGGTTATGTAAACGTGTATAACCTTTCCACCAATGCCCATGGCTGCAGTGTTACCGCTGCTTTTCGCGCTTACAGGAAGGGAGCCTATTTTGCCAACCCTTGTTACACCCAAATCCATCCAACCTGTATTCCGGTAACGGGAACGCATCAGTCCAAGTTGACACTCATGTCGGAATCGCTCCGCAATGATGGCCGTGTCTGGGTGCCTCTGCAAAAGGGCGATGGTCGTCCTCCTAATGAAATTCCGGAAAATGAGCGGGATTATTATCTGGAACGCAAGTATCCAAGTTACGGGAACCTTGCCCCCCGCGATATCGCCTCGAGGTCTGCCAAACAGGTCTGCGATGACGGACGTGGCGTTGGCTCTACCGGTTATGGTGTCTACCTCGACTTCAAGGAAGCCATTTCCAGGCTGGGCGAAGATACAGTTCGCCAGCGTTATGGAAATCTTTTTGAAATGTATGAACGGATTAAAATGCTTATAAGCAACCTATGCGGATCTACCCTGCACCACACTACGCCATGGGCGGCCTATGGGTGGATTATAATCTCGAGAGCAATGTGCGGGGGCTCTTTGTCCTAGGTGAAGCGAATTTCTCCGACCATGGAGCTAACCGTCTCGGAGCAAGTGCCCTTATGCAAGGCTTGGCGGATGGCTATTTTGTCATCCCATATACTATTGGCAATTACTTAGCGCAAGTCAAACCGGAAAGCATTACAGCAGACCATGGTGCTTTTGCTGAAGCGCGGGAAAATGTCAACGCCATGACAAAAAAATTGCTTGGTATCAATGGCCGTAAAACGCCTAGGGAATTCCACCGGGAGCTTGGTACGATTATGTGGGAACACGTGGGTATGGCTCGCAGCGACGCCAGCTTGAAGCGGGCCCTTGAACTGATCCCGGTTCTACGTGATGAGTTTTGGCAAAACGTACGTGTTGTTGGCACTGATGCTGATTTGAACCAGGAGTTGGAACGTGCCGGGCGGGTTGCCGATTTCCTTGACTTTGCCGAACTTCTGGCCACCGACGCCTTGCACCGCAAGGAATCCTGCGGCGGCCATTTTCGCGTTGAATACCAGCTACCGGGTGGCGAAGCCCGCCGTGACGACGACAATTACAGCTATGTGGGCGCCTGGGGCTATCAGGGGGTTGGAAAGGTTCCAACCCTGTACAAGGAACCTTTGGTGTTTGAAAATATCCATCTCGGCATAAGGAGTTATAAATAATGAATCTGAATTTATTTGTATGGAGACAGAAAGGGCCAGCTGAACCCGGTAAATTAGAGGAAATCAAAGCCACCGATGTCACGCCGGATATGTCGTTTTTGGAAATGTTGGATGAAGTAAACGAACGGCTAGTTCACGAAAGCAAAGATCCTATCGCCTTCGACCACGACTGCCGCGAAGGTATTTGCGGGACTTGTTCCCAGGTCATCAACGGCGTGCCCCACGGCCCCCGTGAGAAGACAACGACCTGCCAATTACACATGCGTAATTTCAAGGATGGTGATTCCATCTATATCGAGCCCTGGCGCGCAAAAGCTTTTCCCATCGTCAAAGACCTTATTGTGGATCGGAGTGCACTGGACCGTATCATTCAGGCCGGGGGCTACATTTCCGCCCATACGGGCGGAACGCCGGACGTCAATGCCACTCTTATCCCCAAGCCGTACGCCGATCTTGCCATGGATGCGGCGGAGTGCATCGGCTGCGGCGCTTGCGTTGCCGCCTGTCCCAACGGATCGGCCATGCTGTTTACGGCAGCTAAAGTCAGCCAGTTTGCATACTTACCCCAGGGAAAGCCGGAAGCGGCCCGCCGGGTTTGCCTCATGACTGAGGCTATGGTTCAGGAAGGATTTGGCAACTGCAGCAACCATTATGAGTGCGAAGCTGCCTGCCCAAAAGGGATCAAGGTTTCCTTTATTGCCAAGTTGAACCGTGAACTGATGAAGGCCCGCTTCAAAAAATAAGTTATGAGCGGACTTGCCAGCAAATACAAACACCGGCTGAAGTTCAGAACATCCGAACTTCAGCCGGTGTTTGTATAAAAATGATAAGAGATAGTAGTCACCCAACACGCAAATTGGATACTGAGCCTGGTGATAATGCCTCTACAGCCCTCAATTTTACTTGTTGTTCCTTGGACCGGTCCAGAATTTCATTAATCGTAACCAACAGGGTTTCCATCTGTTCACTTTGTAGTTTTTTATCATGTTTGGCGTCGGCAAGATCACCGCTAAATCGCTTTAAGTAGTCTATGTTTTCACCAAAATAATTATTTATAGCCGGTTTGAACTCTTTTTGCATGTATCTCTCTATGGTTACTAATAAGGCATACAGATCTTTTTTTATTTCTCTTTGTATTTTCTCTACCACATCCTGGATGCATACACGGTAGGCGCATTCTTGATAGCAATACACAATCTCATGTTTATGGCACCATAAGGTATACCATTTCCGTTCATACTTGGTTTTTGTCAAGGTAGTCTTATGTTCTCTGATGGAAGATTGGTGCAAACTGTTGAAATCAACTTCGATGGCTTGTACGCTGGGCTTGGGAAAATCCATTGTTACAGAGAACGTCTCACTCAATCTTTTTTCTGCTGCTTCTAACGCTTTGTCAATACAGCCGTTAATACCCGTCCATACCCCAGTTATCAATTCATCTACAGCAGTTTCAATTAACCCTTGTATTTCCTTGAGTTGAGGCTCAATGGTTTCTGCCCCGGCGGCAATCAGTTTGTCTATAAATTGGTTGGCAGTTTCTTCCGAGGAAAAATCATAATGATCGCGGTGATTAGTCCTACTGCTCCTATTATATGGTCCCAACCGCTTCTCCAGCCAATTGTCCCGATCAAAAACGAGTTGCATTTCATCCATCACAATTTGATCCACTCTACCCAACAGTTGAAGAACCTTTTTCTCTAGTGTTTCGATACTTTCATCAATGAGTCTCCGCACTTCGTTTCCAGATGTTCCAATCAGCGTTATCTTTTCATTTAATGCCTTGATATTATCCTCAATCGTCAACACATCTGTATGCAATGCGGTTTGCCGTAGCTGCAAACTTTCAATTATGCGTTTATTGTACTCCAACATCTTGTCTAATGCCGCACGCAAGCTCATACTAGCTGAATTAGCGTAACTGTCTTTTAATACATCTGCCAGAAACACATCAAACCGGCTATTTCGCCACAACTTTAAGGCCCGGGTTGTTAATTCCGCCGGATCGGCATCTTCATCTTCCCAACATGGCCCCAGAGTCAAGGTAACAAAATCTTCCACCCAAGGATTAAATTGATACTCAGGCAAACGGCGAAATTGATTCAATTCCCGCAGGGCAAGGGTAGCCAAATAGCCATAACGACTGGAAACTGGGTACACATGAGATTTATCCAACCGGCCTTCAAATAGTTGTCGTGCAACATAAGTGCGCAAAGTATCCGCATCCATACCATGCCGATCCTTTTGGTCAAATTTATTGACAACAACAAATAAACGGTCACCCGTCACATCGGCTACCTCATTCAAGGACCGACGGATATCTGCATCGGCCTCTCCGTTCAACTGCGTATAATCCAGTATTGCTACTACCGCTGACGCTTTCTCCAACTGTTCATGCATAATCTTTTTTAAAAAAGTTTGTCCTGCTTCGTTAGGCCCCGGTGTATCGATGAAAGAAATTTTTCCATTCCCCAGTCTATAATCCTGGTC
Source organism: Bacillota bacterium (assembly GCA_017861495.1). Next base: position 11,781 of record JAGFXW010000007.1, on the reverse strand, counting down.
GCTCAAATGAGCAAATTCAACTTCAATAGCGGGAAACTTTTGAATATCGTCATATTGGCGCAAACAGCCGTCAATATCAATTCCTATCCCTTCACTGCTGCATAAACGCCAAATATCATTAATATTTTTCAAAAAATCGAAAATTTCCCGTTGTCCTTTATACCGCCCGTAGATCTTTTCCAAAGAACCATCCATAATTTTCTGTACTAGTGTATTGCCATCTTCCGTAGCGCAAAAGGCCAGTTCGCTCAAATCACTCTTTGTCGCTGATTCCCGAAGAACATCAGCAAGTTGTTCAATCAGTTCATTCATGGGTTGAGGATCAGGGAATAGTAATTCCGGTTCATCCTTTCCCGGACAGTGACGGATAACCGTAGGCAAAGTTGTCATGGGCCGATTACGGTTCGGCAATACCTCAGACCCTACAATCGCATTAATCGTCGTGGACTTGCCTGCCTTCATCGTGCCAACAACAACAAACGATGCCTCCAACCGGTCTACTTTATATCGTTCACTACGTAATATTTCTTCCCATTGACCGATAGCCTCACTGCATAGGTTCCGTTGCTGTTGATCCGTCCGTACATTCTTTAATAAATCAGGCGCCTTCAACAAAGGCAATAAAATCCCTTCGATCTGTTCATCAATTAAATTCGCTACTTTAGTACGGGCAATTTCCATTGATCCTCGAAACATACCGGTCACCTCATTTCAATTGTAATATTTTAATTCTTTACATAAAATATTTTGTATCGATCGTAAAAATTACCTTATCCATTCTTAAACGCCTTTATTGTCTTCCGTTGCAAATCCATCTCTCGCGTTCCTAAAAACAAATAGACCAGATATATTTCTGGTCTATTTACATTCCTGTTAAATCGCAACCTGGCAATCATTGCATAGAAATGCATTTAGACCCATGGTTTTGCGTCCCCGTCTTTCGGCGGGTTTGCCCAATATGCAATTAAGAATAGATTAGGTCGTTTCAAAAAACTTCTGAGTATGAATAATTATACTACTAAAATTTTTCAATGTCTACCGCAAATGTTTTAATTTTCATTATATTCTTAAAAATATATTGTCCAAGTATTATAATTTCCAGCAAAGCTAGTCTACCTGTTTGTAAATCATATTATATTGCCACGCACAACCATAACTCATTAAATTAACCAGCGAAACAATGCGGGATTATCCCACTCGGTGTCTAAGAGTTGCAAGCAAGAAATACAAAATAACCAAGAAAACCAATTAATAGCACGTGGTTATAATCAAAAGCAGCAAGGCTTCAGAACTTCTGAACCTTGCCGCTCTCTTCAATCGACTATTGCCGCTGTCGCATTTCACAAGATTTTTCCCAGCTTTACTTTAAAAAGGTTTTTCCCAATGTATCCGCCGCCAATAATGCATTATACAGTTCTTCCGGCGTCACATCTCCAAGCATGTTATGGATGGATTCCCCTTCCACACAGGCCTTTTCTGCAGCAATGCGGACTCTTTCTACATCCTTGACACCTACTTGCGCTAACGTCACCGGCAAACCAACCGATATGCAGAATTCAATTACTTCTTTAATTTCTTCCATCGGAGCGTTTTCAATGATCAATTGCGCAATCGTACCAAATGCGACTAAATCGCCATGCATGGTTGATTCACATTCTTCTAACGCAGTAAAGCCGTTATACACGGAGTGGGATACTGCAAGGCCGCCATTATCTGCGCCCACACCGCTTAAATAGGTATTGGCCTCGATAATACTTTCTACTGCCGGCGTTAAAATACCCTGCTCAACTGCCAATTTTGCCTTGTAACCATCCGCTAAAAGGGTTTCATAACAAAGCTTGCAAAGCGCCATTGCCGACTTCGTGATGCCTCCATTTTCAAGGCTGGGCGAATTTGTTTTCAAACAAGCCCTCGCTTCAAAATACGTGCCCAAAGCATCTCCCATGCCAGCAATCAAAAATTTTACCGGCGCTGCGGCAATAATGGAGGAATCCACAATCACAGTTTCCGGATTTTTGGGATAAAAAATGTATTTACAAAAAGAACCGTCATCGTTATAGATTACCGAAAGGCCCGTACAGGGTGCGTCAGTAGCCGCAACTGTCGGCATAATTACCACCGGCAATTTTTCATAATAAGCGGTAGCCTTGGCAGTATCGATAGCACTTCCACCACCGATTGCCCCTACAACCTCAATGTTATTTTCTTTGACAATCTTCCGCATTCGTTCAATTTCGCCGGTGGAACTGATCCCATTGAATACTTCAAACATGATTTTTGCAGGTGTGTTTTCAAAGCTTTTTTCTATTTTCGGTTTAGCCATTTTGTATCCGCTGCGACTACAAATAAACAAAAAAGATGATCCTAAATCCTTGGTGTTTTCATATGCCTCCAACAAAGCATTATTCCCTTGCACGTATTTAGCCGGCGCTCTCATTAATTTCAACATGACACCATCTCCTCAAATTAAAGTTTGTTAAATTTTTCACGTATGCTTCCTTATGGATAGTTTACCACTATTCTCTTTCGGTTGCTAGTGAATTTTTGAACTTTTCGTCTCGAACTTTTACAGTTTGGATCTATAACAACAAAACCGGCAAGATTCGGAAATTCTGAACCTTGCCGATCTAAATTAAGCAAGCATTACCTGTTCATAGTGCCACCATTTCAATGGTTCAGCGAATAAATAGCGTAAATTACCTTAATCGATTGTCTTTCGTAAAAAAAGTCCTATAACCAAGCATTACAAACATGATTGTGGTTAGAGCCGTGGCTCCTAAAATTGCAAGCATGATTCCGATCTGATACTTTATGGCCGTAAGTGGGAATGTGCCGGAAAGAATTTGCCCGGTCATCATTCCAGGCAGAGAAACAATCCCCATTGTTAGCATATTGTTCATCGTTGGAAGAATGGCACTATCAAAGGCATCATTGACAATTTCTTTGGTTGCTTGGGCCGGCGTAGCACCAAGCATTAGTGAATTCTCAATAATAACTCGTTTTTCATCCATATCACTGCATAATTTATTAGCTCCCAAAGCAATTCCCGTCATGCAATTTCCAACGATCATTCCAGAAATCGGAATAAAGTATTGGGGATTAAACCATGGTCGCACTTGGAGTACAACAATAATAAAAAATACTGCAGTGATCAACGCTCCAGTTACCATCGATACCATGATCATTTTCTGTAATTGCTTCGACATTTTATTTTTCACACGTTTAATCGCATTATAAATAGCAAACGCAATCATAATGGTAATCATACTTGCCGTTAACCACCAACTGGCATGATCAAATACTAACATCAGTACATATCCCATCACGGTAAGCTGTATGGTCATACGTACAGTCGCAATCAATATTTGTTTTTCCCGTTTGATCCCCCTGGATTTAAAAATGACTAATAAAATGAGAATAAACACATAAGCAATCGACAATTGCAAAATTGATAAGTCCATGACTGAACTATTCATGATATTCCTCCACAATGTGACCGTTTTCCATGCGGATAATAGAATTCGGATTCCTCCGGGCAATTTCTTCCGAATGAGTAATCATCACCAACTGTTTATTTTGTTCTGTCACGAATTTTACCAAATTATCGATAATGATTTTTTCAGTATACTTGTCTAAAGCAGCAGACGGTTCATCCAATAGATAAACGTCAGCGTTCATAAGCATCACACGTGCAAGACATAACCGCTGCTTTTCTCCTCCGGAAAGAGTACGGCAATCGTCCGCCAAGGACTTATTCAATTCCACTTTCATAAGGCTTTCTTTCATCGCATTAGCAGTTGCAAGAGGTTTTTGAGAAAACTGCAACCCAATCTGGAGGTTCTCCTCGATAGTTCCACTGTAAATCACAGGAGTCTGTCCCAACATAACAACTTTCCTGCGCAACTTCACCGTATCAAGCAAAGCAATATCCTGTCCATTATAAGTAATCGTTCCTCTATCAGGTACGTTCATCCGGTTTAACATTCGCAAAAAAGTAGTCTTACCACTACCTGATGCACCGACAATGCACGTAATGGGTTTATTAATAACAAGTGATGAAATATCTACTATCTCTTTAAATTTTAAGTCTTTCACTTCAAACATATTACCACTCTCTTTTCGCCTAGCGTTCGCATTTGCCGGTAAAAAATTTATTGGAGGCACATGTCCATCTGGTACCCTTTTTGCCGTTATGCCTCTTCCAATGACACGTAAACGATCAGATAGCGGCCCGCCGAATAAATTGCTGATTGTCCCAGCTATATAAAAATGATTTACGCCGTGCCGCCCGCCGCTTTGGATTTATGAAAACGGCCCCCATTCATCTTTTACCCCCTGATCCATTACTGGGATCACTTACTTTTATTGCGGTTATCGGCAAACTTTTCAGCTAACTTTCCCCCATCAACTCCGCTGCTTTGCTGCTAAAAATTAAAAATTAAAAATTTCATAATGTTAATCGCGAAGCACAATATCCCACCGTTCTTCTACCAGACCACCTTTCCATTCATCACTTGCGATTTGTTCAGTAAGGGTAAATCCGAAATTTTTGTATAAATGCCGCGCGGCACCTAAATCTTGAAATGTCCACAAAAACACATGGTTAAATTTTTTCTGTTTACAGTAGTCGATCGCTATTTTCATTAACTGCCGGCCTAATCCTGCACCACGGTATTCCGGTTCTATTAAAAACCACCTTAACTGTGCCGTATTCGGATCAGTACTGATAATGGCGATGGAACCAACAATTTGGCCATGATATTCTGCTAGCCATACTTCCCCATCTGGCTTATCATCAATATATTTTGTTAAACTATCGAGTACATACCGCTCAAAAACCCCGCCAAGTCCATACTCTTTTTCGTAAAGAATGCAATGTCTATACGCTATATAACCGGCGTCGCCGGGTTTCAAAGTACGCATCAAGAAGGTCTTATTTTTCCGCTTCTCTAAAATGTCTCGTATTGCTACCATGTGATCAATAAGTTTTTGTTGCTCCTCGTCCGTTAATTTTTCAAGAATCTTGTTAACTTGTACTGTCGAATCATCATAAAGCTGATGAATGATATGCTTTCCTTTATCAGTGAGTGATAATAATTGGGCACGTCCGTCAGATGACGATTGTGATTTTACAACAAGCTTATCCCTTGTGAAGCGAGAAATTATGCGACTCAAATACCCTGGATCGATCTGCAACTGTTTTGTCAAATCGCTGGCAGTACACTGAGTTGCACTATTAATTTCGAGTAATACCCGAGCTTCGGCAAGTGAATAAGGGCTGTCAAGTATGGTTTGGTTAACAAGTCCAATTACGTTTGTATAAAATCGATTAAAATTTCTGATTTCGGATACACGCTTGTCTTTCGTTGTCATCAAAAATCACTCTTTCTTTCCAGTATATAATGATAAGATAGTATAATTATTTGACTTAGTCAATTACTTATTTGCCTCAATCAAATAAATCGATATTTATCTTATATTGATTCCCGCTAACTTAATCTGTACATAATAGCGCATAAGCAAAATAATAAGCTTCGCAACATACAAAACTATTAAATAACGTAAAAACGACAAGGTCTAGAATTTCTAAAACCTTGCCGTTTCAGTATTTGGTTTGGTGCGCAGGGAGGACTCGAGCCACCGGCACACGATTATGAAACTATTGCAAATCTAATCAGACAACATGAATTACTTTCTTCTACTGGAAATCTTACATGCAAAACAAAAAACAGCCCCCAAAAGTTATCCCCATATCAAAGTCCTACTGGTTCCCGCCAGTACAACATGCTTTATATCCCCGGAGGAAGTTCGTCCATAATATTCATTGGTTTATTTTCATGAAGAATGGCTTTGGCAACAATATGGTCAGTGGTTTTTTCCAAACGGATGGAATGTATTATCTGTTCCATTGCCCCAGGCATTTCCTCAAAGCGTTTACGCTGCGTTTCATAATCGACAGTTACCCCGGGCATTGAACCAGGCTGTCTGGAGATCATTTCTTTGATATCTTCTTCAGTAACTTCTGGCGAAATCTTCTCAATAACGGCAGAGAGAAGCAGCATTTTTTTAACCGTCGTTTCAGCCCAAGGCCGCGCTTCTCGTTTGAGATCGTCGATAGTACGCCCGGAAGACTTCATATAACGTTGCATAGCCTGCTGTCCCATTTGCCGGCTCATCCGATCGATCTCGAGCATAACCTGCTGCTCAATAACCTCGTCCGTAAGGGTAATCGGATTCACGGCAATAAGTTGTCGTATCACGGCTTCCTTTTTGTTGAAATTCGTTTTTTCTTTGGCCATGGTTTCAAATGAACTGCGGATATTTTCGATCAAAACTTCCATGCTATCGAAAGGGAGCCTTGACAGAAGTTTTTCATCGTCGTTTTCGGCCTCATGCTGCTTACGCAGTCCACTAATCTGGCGGGTTATATCTTCTTCAGTAGCAACAACCGGCGTGTAAGCGGCCTCCAACCCTTCAAATTGTTTCAACTCTACCTTCGGTTCAAGACCGACACGGACCTCAATTACACAGGGTTGCCCCAGCGTTGTGGATCTCGGCGTAATCTTCGGAAACGTTATGGGCTGTAATCCCAATTCCTTGACAGCGTTCATGTAGTAGGACGGCATGAGTTGTTCCAATGCTTTACCGGCTATTTTATCCAATTCAGGATATTGCCTCAATATAGCTTCCGTGCTTAGAAAGGCAGATGCAGTTTGGTTATTTTCATCTGCAGTCGCTTTTTTATATTCTTCCATCAATGCTTTTTCGAAAGTCTTTGCGTCAATTTGGATCAGAAAAACTGCTTCCTCTTTATCGGCTTTGATCAGTGTGGCAGACATGATTCGCCTCCTCATTTTTATTATGGCTATTGATACATTATCGGTTAATTGTATGCAATCCAGCTAGTTACCATAAATACCATTATAACACTCGTCTATACAATCTTCAATACACTTACCTTGAAAACCGCGTTAACCTTGTGATAATATGGGCAAACAACGACAGCTTACAAATGCAGATACCACTATAAAAAATCCCCAAAACGCAAAAACGGCAAGATTCAGAAATTCTGAAACCTTGCCATCCTAATGTTTGGGATGGTGCGCCCGGGAGGACTCGAACCACCGGCAAACGGTTTAGGAAACCGCTGCTCTATCCACCTGAGCTACGGGCGCATAATTGGTCAGCAAAGGATTTACCCGTAAGACAGATCCTTTTGCCTCAACGGAAAAATTATAACACCTCTGCAAAGTAGTGTCAATTCGCGGCCTCCGACCGACTCACTATTCTTCCACGCTTCATTTCACAGCTTGTGAATAACTTTGCAAAATTTTATCCACAGAAAAAACTGTAGACAACACCCCCATTTTATCGACCCAACACTGCTTCCCCCTCCACATTGTAAACAGAGTTATCCACATTTGTAGCGGCTTTGTGTATAACTCTGTGGATAACTTTGTGAATTTGCCAATATTAGCGTTTATCCAATAATACCGGCCGGCTCCAATCCACTAAGACTTCCGTCGCTTCCCACAACCGGGTCAGACATTGTTTGAGATTTTCCAAACTTTCCGTCGGTACTGTCCGTAACTCTACAAAATCAAGCAGCGTGTCGTGGGCAACACGGAAAACATGTTCCGTTGTCAAATACGTTTCAACTTCTTTTCGTTTGGCGTCATTTGCTAAGTTAACGATTACTTTTTTAGTGTCCGGATCATATTCGATATACCCATAATCATTCAAATAATGAATTGCAACGCGATACAAATCTGCCATTTTAATTTTATTTCCCCTTTCATTAATGAAATACTGCTTATTCTTATTATAACGGATTTACAATAAAAGTCACCTTGTGCTAAGTAAGAATGAAAGATAAAATTTGCGCCCTCTGCATGAATATTGTATGATGGTATTGTCGTTAAGCTTAAGTGTTAGGATGGTGACAATGTGACGGAGCGAATTGCAGTTATTGACCTCGGGTCGAATTCAGCCCGCTTGATTGTAATGCACGTGTACAAAAGTGGAGCTTACAATCTTGTTTATCATCAAAAAGAAGCCGTTCGTCTCGGTCAAGGTATTGATGCACATAACGAATTGCAACCGGAAGCAATTGACCGAACCCTTGCCGTGCTGCATACGTTTGCTCATATGTGTCAACTATTTCAAGTTGACCAAATTCTAGCCGTCGCAACTGCCGCTGTTCGCAACGCCCGCAATGGCGCAGCGTTCATCGAGCTGGTTCAACAACAGACGGAAATCCCGCTGCGGGTCATTACCGGCGCGGAAGAAGCATATCTTGGCTATAATGGCGTTATTAATACCATTGATATCTCGGATGCCCTGTTGTTTGACTTGGGCGGCGGCAGCATGGAGCTTACTTTAATCAAAGACCGAAAACCACAAAACATGATTAGTTTGCCTTTCGGGGCGGTAACCTTAACAGAACGGTTCCGCACGCAAGATTCGATCAGCGATTCGCAATACAACGAACTGCACGAATTCATTGTACAAGGGCTTGCTAAAGTTCCATGGTTAAAAAGTACATTTCTTCCATTAATAGGAATAGGCGGCACTGCCCGCAACTTGTGTAAAATCGACCAGCGGCGCAAAAATTATCCCACGCCGAAAATCCATAACTATCGTATGGGCGTCATTGCCTTTAACGAAATCTGGAAAACATTGATGAAGTCAAGCGCCAGCAATCGAAAAAAAATTCCCGGGCTCAGCAGCGAACGTGCGGATATTATCCTGGCCGGCGCAACCGTCATAAAATGCTTATTCGAAGTCGTACGCAGCGACCAATTTATTGCCAGTGGCTGTGGCGTGCGGGAAGGCTTGTTCCTCCGCCATTATTCTACCACCCGGAATCTGCCCGATATAACACCCGATATCTTGACGCAAAGCACTCGCAACATACTGCTTTTTTATAACGGTCAAATAGAACATACCACGCACGTGGCTACTATGGCGGAAGCTTTGTTTGATGGATGGCAATTATTCCATCACCTCGAACCACGCGACCGAATTTTATTGTCCGTGGCGGCGCAACTGCATGATATTGGCATTACAATCAATTACTACGACCACCCCCGGCACAGCGCCTACTTGATTGAAAATGCCCGTCTGTTCGGGCTTACCCATCGCGAACAGATCCTGGCCGCTTTAATCGCCGGCTGGCATAACGGGTTATCGGCCAAATACGTCCGCAACCGCATCTATAATGAATTTTTGGATGAGGCAGACTGGCAAAAAGCCCGCAAAATGGCCTTACTGTTGGCGATGGCGGAAACGATGGATGCCACCGAAATGCAATTAATTAAAAAAGTACAGGCTTCCGTTTTCCCCGGCAGGGCGTACCTGACCCTTACTGCCAGTGAAAACATTACCATTGAATATGCCGCTTTGCAAAAACATGCCAAATGGCTCAAAAAAGAATTTAACGCGGAGCTCGACATTACAATCCGGCAACATTCGATTTAAAAACAGAAACGGATACAATAAAAATCCTGGTCTGGACCACACAACGCGGTCGCAGCCAGGATTTTTAATTTTACTGCGCACCAATGACGTTACGGCTTCACCCGGCCCCGCATCAAAATTGCTTCCCCATATTTATTTTTCAATTTATCAACCGCACCACAGACCAATTCCCGTTTGATTTCCGTCTCATCAGGAAAAAGGGAAATTTGTTTTCCGCCCGGTTCCAAATTAGAGATACTGATACCTAGCAAACGCACCCCTTCGTTCAACGGAATTTTTTCTATCAACGTACCGGCAGTTTGGTAAATTGCCTCATCCAAGCAGACCGGTTCCAACAAGGTGTGACTCCGGCTCAACGTACGGAACGAGGCAAAACGGATCTTTACATTGACCGTTCTTCCCGTACAATTGCTTTTTCGCAGCCGCCAGCCGACTTTCTCGGCCAAAATCAACAATTGCGCCATGATATCGGCCCGCGATTGCAAGTCAGTTGCAAACGTAGTTTCCTTGCCAATCGATTTGGCAATATGACCGGGGATTACTTCCCGTTCATCGATCCCATTGGCCAATTGATGGATTTCGTAAGCGAGCTTGCCTAACTGCCGCTCCAGCAATGCCGGATCAGCATCGGCCAATTGGCCGATTGTTTCAATACCGGCTTTATACAACACACCGGCTGTTGTTTCCCCGACACCCCACAAGCGCCGGATCGGTAAATTGGCGATGGCTGCCGCTTCCTCCCCAGGCCGGATCACCGTCAATCCGTCGGGCTTTTGCAAATCCGAAGCCATTTTAGCCAGAAATTTATTGGGCGCTACACCTGCAGATGCCGTAAGCCGCAATTCCTGTTGTATCCGCGTTTTAATTTCTTCAGCAATAGCCACTGGATCCTCATACAACCAATCCATGCCGCTCACATCAAGAAAGGCTTCATCCAAAGACAATGGTTCCACCAGCGGCGAAAAATCCGCCAAAATATTCATGATTTGACGGGAAACTTGGGCATACTTCCTGTGATCACCCGATAAATATACACCTTGCGGACAGCGCCGGCGTGCTTCCGTCATTGGCATTGCAGAACGCACGCCATACCGGCGAGCCTCATAAGAAGCCGTTGCAACCACGCCGCGGCCGCTTAAACCGCCAATAATCACAGGACGGCCTTGTAACTCCGGATTATCCCGTTGCTCAACAGCGGCAAAAAAAGCATCCATATCAATATGAATAATCCAGTGTTGCATACGATCACCTTCCGCGTCAGTGTTGAAAGAATATATTTAATTATCCAATTATTTCGTGAATTACCTTTATTTCCAATAATTTTTGGCGTATAATGAAATTGAGGCTTCTATCGGGGATTATTGGCAATGATCTCCCGATACCAAATTGTGAGGAGGCGATCACTATGTCCGTAAAAAAAATCCTTGTCGCATATGATGGGTCGGCTGATAGTGAAAAGGCTTTGGATTGGGCGTGCGACATGGCCCGCCAAGTCGATGCCACAGTACATGCAATCTTTGTTCTAGAACTCTATGACTATTTTGCGTTAGAAGATACATTCTATCGACCACTCGAAGGCGCTTACCGGGAAGTAGCGGATCAAAAATTTGCCCAAATTCAAGAGAAATATAAAAACTCCGGGATATCCGTCACTACCCACGTGCAAAAAGGAGTTCCCGACGTCGAAGTCATTCGTTGCGCGCACGACATCTCTGCCGATCTTATCATCTGCGGGACACGCGGCCTTGGCGGTATAGCCAGGGTACTCCTCGGCAGTATAGCCCATAAATTAGTTACGTATTCAGACATCCCGGTGCTGGTCATAAAATAATTCCTATTAGATCGCAGACAAAATATCGTAGCATTTACTGTTTATTAATACAATTATTAAGGCTGTTCAAAAAGGTTAAGCTGCTAGGAAGGACGAGGCTTGCGACGCGACGCGTACTAAAATGTACGCTAGCAAGCAAACACAGGAGTGACACCGCAGATTGGCCTTTTTCAACAGCCTGTATGGGTGGCGAAATCGCCACCCATCTTGTTTTTATATAGCATTATGATTATACACGAATTTCATCCTTGGCAACACAAGGCTGGATTTTTTGTTTCACCAACAAGGGCACTGCTTCCACAGCTTCTTTTGCTTGCTTCAATAAAATTTCCTGGCTGTTGATCGCCTTTCCCCGACGCAAAACAGGACGATAGTTGCCGTCGTTCTTTAAGATATGCGCTTTGCAATTATCATCCAGCATCAACCGCAGGTAATCCTTAATCCGTTTCACATGTGCGGTTCCTTCGACC
>JAGFXW010000254.1 GCA_017861495.1 Bacillota bacterium | reverse complement strand
ACCGCTTTCGCTGTGACGGAATTTTATCTTAACACACGCTTTACCGTCTGTCAAGTTTTTTTGTTCGTCGCGTTTCGGCGACTTTCAAATAATAACACAGGCTTTACTGCTATGTCAACCACTTTTCTCTAAAAAGTTTAAATTACTTTGCTTACTTTTCTCCCGGGTCTTTATAATAGCATTTTTTCTTCGACACGTCAATAATTTTCGCGCAATTTTGAATAATTCGTAATAAACGCAGGTTCAGCAAATCTAACCCTGCCGAACCTGCCAAACACGCCGCTCGGCGCTTCTTCTCTATCCCTGCCGGTATTGCTTTTGCCCGACTTCATAGAAGTTATTGCCTTCGCTGTCAATCACCACAATAACCGGGAAATCTTCCACCGTCATGGCCGCCAACGCTTCCGGCCCCAGTTCATCATACGCCAATACTTCATATTTTTTGATCGTTTTCGCAATCAATGCCCCGGCGCCGCCGGTTGCCGCAAAATATACTACGCCATGCTTTTTCATAGCGTCCACAACGGCAGTTGTCCGGTACCCCTTCCCAATCATGCCACGCAGACCCTGCTCCAGCATTTTCGGCGTATAGCTATCCATTCTTCCGCTGGTCGTCGGTCCTGCCGAGCCAATTGGCTGTCCGGGTTTGGCGGGCGATGGACCAACGTAATAGACAATTTGATCCGTAAAATCAACCGGTAGTTTTTCCCCTTTGTCCAATGCTTCAACCATTTTTTTATGGGCGGCATCACGGGCTGCATAAATTACTCCGGAAATCAAGACAATGTCGCCGGCTTTCAAACTGCGCGCCGTTGCTTCCCTCAACGGGGTCGTGATTCGAATTGGTTCTGTCATTTTACTTCGCCCCCTTATAATTCCACTTGCGCATGCCGGGCAGCATGGCAGTTGATATTGACCGCAACCGGCAAGCCGGCAATATGGGTCGGGTACCATTCAATATTGACCGCCAAAGCGGTAACCCGTCCGCCTAATCCTTGCGGTCCGATACCGGTTTGATTGATCATTGCCAGGACTTCCTCTTCTAATTTCGCATATTCCGGATGCTCGTTCCGCCGGTCAACCGGCCGTACCAATGCCTTTTTCGCCAAAATTGCGGCTTTTTCCATCGTACCCCCAATGCCAATCCCGATCACCATGGGGGGGCAGGAATTCGGCCCGGCCGCGGTTACCGTATCTAAAATAAATTTTTTTACGCCAGCAATGCCATCGGCCGGCACCAACATTTTGACTGCGCTTTTATTTTCACTGCCGGCGCCTTTCGGCGCTAACACAATCTTTAATTGGTCGCCGGGAACGATGGAGTAGTGAATGATTGCCGGCGTATTGTTTTGCGTATTGGTACGATTAAACAAAGGATCTGCTACTGCCGATTTGCGCAGATAGCCCTCGACGTATCCCTGGGCCACACCCGCATGGATCGCTTCTTCCAGACTGCCGCCCTGAATATGAACCTCTTGCCCCAGCTCGACAAAAACAACCGCCAATCCAGTGTCCTGACAAATTGGCATCGCTTCTTCCCGCGCGATACCGGCATTTTTCACCAACTGGCCGATAATTTCACGGCCCAACGGTGATTCTTCCTTATTTTGCGCAGCTACCAGGGCAGCATATATATCCTCCGACAAATAATAATTGGCGTCGATCGCCAGCTTCGCCACTGCTTGTGTAATTGTCGCAGCATCAATAGATCGCATACTATCCCCTCCATTTTCTTTGTTGGCGTTCCCAAAGGGCCAAACAGCGAACGAAACATTACCGTCATCTCGCCCAATCTTAGTGTACTATCACCGGCCAACCGCATCAAGGCGCAGAGGCTCTGTTTTCGCAAACCACTATCGATAAAACCCAAAATTTATTTCCTAATCACCATAAAACGACGAGTTTTAAACCGCCCGCCACGCAATATAAATAAAATATTTTCAAGTTATGGTATAATAGTCACAAGCTATTATCGCGAGGTGCTGTATCATGGAAATCCGCCAATTGGAGTATTTTCGAGCTGTGGCTAAATTAAACAATTTTACAAAGGCGGCTGAAAAAATGTTTGTATCCCAGCCGTCGATTACGAACGGAATTCATAATCTGGAAGAAGAAATCGGCGTTCAATTATTCGACCGCAATCATAAAAAAATCAAACTTACACCCGAAGGACAAATTTTTTTGCAACGGACAGAAAAAATTCTCAGCGAGATCCAGGATGCCGTTGCGGAAATGCAAGACTTCCGAGGCCTCAATAAAGGAACTATCCGATTGGCTTTGCCGCCGATCATCGGCGCCTATCTATTCCCGAATATCTTCCCTTCATTTAAAAAATCCTATCCGGAACTGGAATTAATCGTTTTTGAGGAAGGATCTCCGACGGCGCGCCGGATGGTCGAAAAAGAAGACGTGGATCTGGGCTTAATCATCCTCCCCCCCTCATCGGACTTATTCCTTAATACGCTCCCTTTTTTTAAAGAACAAATTGTTCTTTGCACTTCGACTACCCATCCTTTGAGCCAAGAAAAATCCGTTTCCTTCCGCCAACTTCAAAACGAAAAAATCATTCTGCTAAAAGAAGATTCTTACCATCATCGGTTAATCCTCAACGAATGTCTTAAAAACAATTTTCAACCCCATGTTATCTTTTCATCCAATCAAATCCAAACCATTAAAGGGCTGGTAGCCAACAATATCGGCGTCTCTTTTTTAATGGACATGGTGACACGTCAGGAAAAAAACCTTGTTAATATTCCGTTAGATCCCAATATCGAAATTACAATCGGTTTGATTTGGAAAAAAGATCGCTACTTATCCAAAGCAGCGCGGGCATTTATTGATTTCATTACCAAGTATACCCATGCACCGGATTTTAAAAAGGTTCGCCCTTATTGATGTTTTCCTTTACAGCGCCAACACAAACCAGAAACCCGGCTTACACCGTTGCTCGAATAGGCGGTGCAAACCGGGTTTTCTAAATTTCTCAACAGTTACTCATCGACCTTTTTTTCCACAGTGGCTACAGCCACAACCGTGTCATTTTCACCGGTTTTCATTAACTTAACGCCCTGGGTCCCCCGTCGAATCACGGATATTTCTTCCACGTCAATCCGAATGACAATTCCATCCCCGGAAATCAGCATCAATTCCTGCCCGGGACGAACTAGTTTAATCCCGACTACTTCCCCTGTTTTTTCACTAATTTTACTATTGATGATCCCTTTCCCGCCTCGCCCTTGCAACCGGTATTCATCGACCTGGGTTCGTTTGCCATAGCCGTTGGCAGTGAAAGTCAACACCTCAAAATCTTGTTTGACGGTATCCATCCCCACAACATAGTCCTCTTCGCGGAGACGAATTCCTCTAACGCCATGGGTTGAACGGCCCATCACCCGAACATCTTGTTCGGAGAAACGGATTGCCAAGCCTTCTTTGGTTCCCATAATAATTTCTTGATCGCCATCCGTCAATTTTACACCGATCAAATCATCGTCTTCATCCAGCACAATGGCAATCAACCCGGTCCGTCGAGTTGTGTCAAACTCCATTAGCTCGGTCTTCTTCACTATTCCTTTG
>JAGFXW010000253.1 GCA_017861495.1 Bacillota bacterium | reverse complement strand
TATCTGCCCGTTCTCGCGTACCTTCGCCTTCCTCTTTCTTGGCTAACCATTCTTGGCAGACACTTTCAAATTCTTTACCCAAATTGAGCTGAGCTGCCTTTTCGATATCCAGTGCCACCTTGTTTCTGACTTGTTTTACCCCTAAAAACATACCCAGGCCAAATTCAGCGTTATCCTCAAACAAAGAATTGCCCCAAGCCGGACCATGTCCGCGATGATTTTTGGTATAAGGGATAGACGGGGTACTGCCCGCCCAAACCGAGGAACAGCCGGTAGCATTGGCCACCATCATTCTGTCGCCAAACAATTGCGTTACCAGTTTGGCATAAGGACTTTCGCCGCAGCCTGCACAAGCGCCTGAGAATTCTAAGAGCGGTTGTTCAAACTGGCTGCCTTTGACGGATTCTTTTTTCATGGGATTCTCTTTGGGAGACAATACAATCGCATAATCCCAAAGCTCAACTTGGTTTTGCTGCGTAGCAAGAGGTTTCATAACTAAAGCCTTTTCCTTAGACGGACAAACTTGCGCGCAGTTGCCGCAGCCGGTACAATCAAGCGGCGAAACCGCGATTCTGAAGCTTACATCGTTTGCACCAATTGCCGCTTTTACATTAAAGCCTTCCGGCGCATTTTTTTGTTCTGCGGAGTTAACCAGCACAGGCCGAATTGCCGCATGCGGACAAACATACGAACATTGGTTACACTGAATGCATTTATCCATTTGCCATTCCGGCACATCAATAGCGATGCCGCGTTTCTCATATGCTGCAGTGCCTAGAGGATAAGTGCCGTCTTCTACACAAAGAAAAGCGCTTACCGGCAATTTATCTCCTTCCTGACGGTTGACGGGGTTTAAAATGTTTTTTATAAACGCCGGAACTTCTTTTACAGCGGAGTCTATATCCTGAACATTACCCCATGAAGTAGGAACACTTACTTTCACACAGGAATTCACGCCCATATCGATAGCGGCATTATTCATCGCGACAACTTTTTCACCTTTTTTGCCGTACGATTTCACAACAGCCTCTTTTAGATAGTTAGCAGCATCTTCTACTGGAATAACATCAGCAATTTTAAAGAAAGCGGATTGCATAATCATATTTATTCTACCGCCAAGACCTATCTTTTGGGCAATGCCCACGGCATCAATCATATAAAAGGTAATGTTATTCTCAAAGATATAGCGTTTCATGACGTTTGGCAGATTTTCATTCAGCTCCTGCTCATTCCAGGTACAATTTAAAAGGAAGCTGCCGCCCTTCTTTAATCCCTCTAAGACATTATATTTATCTACATAAGATTGATTATGACAAGCAATAAAATCAGCCTTATTAATGAGATAGGGTGCTTTTATCGGTTGTTTCCCAAATCTCAAATGAGAAATGGTAACGCCGCCGGATTTTTTTGAGTCATAGGCAAAGTATGCCTGTGCATACATATCGGTATGATCACCGATAATTTTGATGGCACTCTTATTGGCTCCGACCGTTCCATCAGAACCAAGTCCCCAAAACTTGCACGCTTTGGTTCCCTTCGGAGTAGTATCAATATCCCGTCCCAAAGGCAGAGACGTATAATTCACGTCATCAATAATACCTACAGTAAAACCATCTTGGGGCTGAGCTTGTTTGAGGTTTTCATAAACTGCTTCAATATGGCTGGGAATTACATCCTTGCCGCCTACGCCACACCGTCCGCCAACAATGACCGGGCGCCATTCGCTGTTATAAAAGGCTGATTTTACATCAAGATATAACGGCTCGGCTAAAGAACCCATCTCTTTGGTTCTGTCCAAAACAGCAATCTTTTTAACCGTCTTCGGTATATATTTAAAGAAATGTTCAATTGAAAAAGGTCTGTATAAATGAACGGTCAACAACCCAACCTTTTCTCCGCTGGCGTTTAAATGATCAACAATTTCTTCAATCGCTTCGCACATCGATCCCATAGCGATAATCATTCTATCCGCATCTTTGGCTCCGTAGTAGTTGAAAAGATGATATTCCCTGCCTGTAAGCTTAGTGATTTCATTCATATACTCTTCTATAATATCCGGGAGATCTTGGTAATACCGATTCGTTACTTCTCTTTGCTGGAAATGAATATCGGAATTCTGCACCGTTCCCCGCAGCACTGGATGGTCGGGATTCAAGCCCCTTCTCCTAAATTGGTTTAACGCATCTTGGTCTACTAATTTTGCCAATTCTTCGTATTCAAGCACCTCAATTTTCTGTATTTCATGGGAAGTCCTAAATCCATCAAAAAAGTTAAGAAACGGAACCCTTCCTTTAATTGCCGACAAATGAGCCACAGCCGACAAATCCATCACCTGCTGCACACTACTTTCCGCCAACAAAGCAAACCCCGTTTGTCTTGTTGCCATAACGTCAGAATGATCGCCAAAGATACTAATGGCATTTGCGCCGACGACTCTCGCACTGACATGAAATACACCTGGCAAAAGTTCTCCGGCAATTTTATACATGTTGGGAATCATTAAAAGTAATCCCTGAGACGCGGTATAAGTAGTGGTTAATGCCCCTGCCTGCAGCGAACCATGTACCGCGCCTGCCGCACCGCCTTCTGATTGCATTTCCACAACCTCTACCGTCTGCCCGAAGATATTTTTTCTACCTTGAGCCACCCATTCATCAACACTTTCAGCCATATTGGATGACGGTGTAATCGGGAATATAGCCGCTACATCAGTAAAGGCATAAGAGATATGAGCCGCTGCTGTGTTCCCATCCATAGTTTTCATTTTTCTTGTCATAATAAATCCTCTCCCTCATTTCAAGTATCTATCATTTTTGCTCTCTATCCTAATTCCACTTAAACTGTTTGTTCTTGTCTACAGGGATATTTCGACTCTCGATATCTTTCTTTAAGATTTTGTAAAAAGACACAAGTAGTAATGCTATAACAAACAGCATCGGAATGGCAAAAACCGACGTAACAGATTGGATTGTTTTTAAAACATTTAACCCCGGCACCATATGTTCCAGAAATAAGATGCTGACTGGCAGCAGTAAAACAAGAAATGCCCAAAATACTTTATACCATTTATTAGGTTCTTCGTCATTTTTCAGGTTTTTAGAGGTAAGAATGGATACAACCGTAGATGCGGCCGTAGCTCCACACGCTAAGGTAATGAATACTATCGCCATATACATAACAATAGCTACGCCAGAGAAAGGCAATGTTTTCAAAATAGCCAATACCGCTGCATTATTGCCGCTATCAATAACTATTTGCGATAAATTGAGCGTTCCTGTGAGCTCTAAGCTTATTCCATAGTTTCCAAGCACAGCAAACGCCAGCCAGCAAGCCAGTGATGTCCAAATACACCGTACAACAGCAATTTCGCGGAAAGTACGCCCGTAAGAAACACGCGCCAGCCACAAGCCATCGGAAATGGTACAGCCCACATACCATGCCCAATAAAAAACCGTCCACTCTTGAATAAATCCAGTCTGCGCAATCGAATCGGTATTAAAGCTCATATGAACAAACTCACGAATGTTGGTTCCAATCGCCATCACAAAATGAATAAATCCAGTTTGCGCAATCGAATCGGTATTAAAGCTCATATGAACAAACTCACGAATGTTGGTTCCAATCGCCATCACAAAATTGTTCAAGATAAAGGATTTGGGTCCTACCAGGAAAACGAAAAGGAAAAAAGCAATCGCCAGTTTAACATTAAAATCACTAATAATGCCAATTCCTTTAGCAATACTTTTGGAGGTCGACAAAATAAAGAACAGGCAAAATACGAGAATAACAGTTATACGCAGTTCAAAAGTAACCGGCATATTTAGCAAAGATCCAGCTAATTCGGCCAGAATAGAGGTTCCCAAACCTACCGTACAAACTAGGCCCCCAATATAGCCGAAAGCAACGATCCCATCTATGCAGGTTCGTACAATCCGGACCGGCAGGCTGTCCCCTTTCAAAACATTCTTGCAAAGATCCGATAAGTTCAAAGAATCTACCTGTTTATTCCAAAAAATGTAGCCCAATGCCAGCGACGCAGGCAAATAAATAGCCCAAGCTGAAAACCCCCAATGGAAC
>JAGFXW010000252.1 GCA_017861495.1 Bacillota bacterium | reverse complement strand
ATCAAGATTGAGCAGCTCAATCAAAAGCTTGAAAATATCTTAGAAAAATATCTGGAGCGTAAGGTGACGCTGATCCAATGCGGCAGCGGTGACAGGATTCATGCCGCCAGAGAGCAGTGGAACGATGGGGCAAATACCTTGGCAATTGCCCCGGGAGAAGTTGTCGTTTACTCGCGTAATCATGTGACAAATAGAATTTTAGAGGGTTACGGCATCAAGCTGCATGAGATTCCCTCGTCAGAATTATCCAGAGGACGAGGTGGTCCGCGGTGCATGAGCATGCCACTGGTGCGAGATGATCTGTAAAACTATAAACAGGTAGAGGAGAAAGAAAAAATGGGATTTAATTTGCGTAATCGCAGCTTTTTGACATTGATGGATTTTTCGCCCAAGGAAATTGAGTATTTGCTGGATTTGGCGAAAGAGTTAAAACGGGCTAAATTTACGGGAACTGAACAGCAGAAGCTGAGAAAGAAAAATATCATCATTCTGTTTGAAAAAGATTCTACGCGGACGCGTTGTTCGTTTGAAGTGGCGGCGCTGGATCAGGGAGCGCATGTTACGTATTTGGGGTCGACGGGAAGTCAGATGGGGAAAAAGGAGTCGATTGCTGATACCGCCAGAGTGCTTGGAAGAATGTACGATGGCATAGAATACCGGGGGTTTGACCAAAGCATTGTGGAAGAGTTGGCTGCTTATTCGGGCGTGCCTGTTTGGAATGGTTTGACAGATGCCGATCATCCGACGCAGGTGTTAGCGGACTTTTTGACGGCGCAAGAGCATGTAAATAAACCGTACAATCAAATGGTTTTTGTGTATGTTGGCGACGGCAGAAACAATGTTGCTAATGCGCTGATGATTGGGGCTGCCAAGATGGGCATGGATTTTAGAATTGTATCGCCCCATGCGTTATTTCCTGCAGATGATTTGGTGAAAAAATGTCGCGAAGTGGCAGCGTATACCGGGGCAAGGATCACGATCACCGATGAGATTGCGGCAGGTGTTGCCAATGCCGATGTTCTGTATACTGATGTTTGGGTATCCATGGGGGAACCGGACGCGGTATGGGAACAGCGAATCGGCTTATTGAGACCTTACCAGGTTAATGCCGAGATGGTTGCCCTGACCAGGAATGAAAAAGTAATTTTTGAGCATTGTCTGCCAGCCTTTCATGATCTGAAAACTACAGTCGGACAAGACATTTTTAACAAGTTTGGTTTAACGGCGCTGGAAGTTACGGATGAAATATTTGAAGGCAAACACTCGGTGGTGTTTGATGAAGCGGAGAATAGAATGCACACCATTAAAGCCGTCATGGTGGCCACCTTGGGAGAATAGCAATGCTGTAACAATAAGGGAGAGGGTTGGCGTGGAAGAGGACAAAAAACTGGGAATTGTTGCTCTTATAGGTCTGGTGATTGGCTCGATGATTGGCGGGGGCGTATTTTCTCTGCCGACAGATATGGCCAGAGGAGCGGGGGCCGGCGCTATTATCATCGGCTGGGTAATTACCGGTATTGGTATGATTGCGCTGGCGTTTGTCTATCAGAATTTGGCGATGCGAAAACCGGATTTAAATGGCGGGGTGTACAGCTACGCCAAGGCCGGATTCGGGGATTACATCGGGTTTAATGCAGCATGGGGATACTGGCTGAGTGCTTTGCTTGGCAATGTATCGTATGCGGTCATGTTGTTCGGCGCATTAGGATACTTCTTCCCGGTCTTTGGCAAGGGGAATAATGAGGTATCGATCATAGGTGCATCGGTTTTGATATGGACGATACAAGTGTTGATTTTAAGAGGGGTTAAGGAAGCCGCTTTCGTGAATGTTATTACAACGATTGCGAAACTGGTGCCGATATTTTTGTTCCTGATTGGCGTGATTGTAGCGTTTAACGTAGATATCTTTACCCTTGATATCTGGGGGCAGGCCGACGCTTCGCTGGGGAGCATCGCCGATCAGGTGAAAAGTACGATGCTGGTCACCTTGTGGGTATTCATCGGGATTGAAGGCGCGGTGGTGATTTCAGGCAGGGCGAAACACCGCCGTGATGTGGGAAAAGCGACGGTGGTCGGGCTGGTTGGCACGTTGGTCATTTATGTCCTGGTGTCGGTGCTTGCGCTGGGCGTCATGAATCAGGCCGATTTGGCAGGGTTGGACACACCTTCGACGGCCTATGTCCTGGAGGCCGTTGTTGGCAAGTGGGGAGCTGTGCTCATTAATGCGGGTCTAGTGGTTTCCCTGGTTGGCGCGATTTTGGGCTGGTCGATTCTGGCGGCGGAGATTCCTTTTGTGGCTGCCCAGGATGGGATATTGCCCCGGATATTTGCTAAGGAAAATCAACATGGTTCTCCGGTGAACTCGTTAACGCTAACCAATGTGCTTGTACAGATATCTCTCATCATTACGCTGGTTTCAAGCAGTACCTATCAGGCCCTATATTCCATTGCCAGTTCCGCTATATTGATTCCTTATTTATTCAGCGGGCTGTATGCGTGGAAGCTGGCTGCTACCGGAGAAACCTATGATACCAATCCGGCGGGAAAAAATAAGGACCTCATTTTTGCGGTCATATCCAGTGTGTATGCGACCTGGCTTATTTATGCCGCAGGGCTTAAGTATATACTGCTTGTTACCATCCTGTACGCGGCAGGTATCGGCGTATTTGCGAAAGTAAAACAGGAAAAGAATCAAAAAGTATTTACCAGTTATGAGAAAGCAATCGCCTTGCTGTTTTTAGTAGCAGGAGTCATTGCTTTGGTCATGATGGCAACAGGCAATTTGAGTTAGTAGTGTACAAGCGGAGGGGAGAATCATAATGAAACTGATTGTTGCATTAGGCGGCAACGCCTTGCAGGCGGAGGGCAAGCCTGCAACGGCGGAGTCACAGCTGCGCGTAGTGAAAGATACTGTTGTGTATTTAGCGGATTTGATTGCAGACGGCAATCAGCTTGTGATCGTGCATGGCAACGGGCCGCAGGTGGGAAGGCTGGTGATTCAAAATGAGTACGCCAGGAACGTGACGCCGCCGATGCCTTTTGATGTGTGCGGCGCTATGAGTCAGGGGATGATTGGCTATCACATTCAACAAGCGTTACGGGAAGAATTGAAGAAGCGACAGATCGATAAACCGGTTGTTACTGTGTTGACCCAAGTGGTTGTCGACCAGGATGATGCGGGATTCCAAAAGCCAACCAAACCGATTGGCCCTTTTTATAAGCAGGAGGAAGCGGAAGCGCTGCAAAAGGAACATGGCTATATGATGGTGGAGGATTCAGGGAGAGGGTATCGAAGAGTTGTGCCCTCGCCGGAACCTAAGCAGATCGTTGAACTGGAGACAATTAAAAGGCTGGTAAACGACGAACAAGTCGTGATAACGGTTGGCGGCGGTGGAATTCCGGTGATCGAAACAGAAGCTCATATTTTGGAGGGTGTTGCAGCCGTCATTGATAAGGATCTGGCTTCAGCAAGGCTTGCGGAGGATAAGTCATAAGGTATAGCTGAATGCCATGAACCCGTCTACTACAGGCAAAGCTTGTTTTAGACGGGTTCATTACATTCTCAGTCATTGCGAGGAACGATAGCGACGTGGCAATCTCGTTGTGCCAATTATATGTATGATGTGAAAAACGGAGGGGTGAATGAAGTGAAAAGTTTGCGGCACGTCAAGCTTGAGCAAATTGTGGAGCACCAAAGGATTGTTACGCAGGCTGATTTAATGGCAGCCTTGAAACAAGAAGGCATTGAAGTAACTCAGGCCACATTGTCAAGAGACATTAGAGAGTTGATGCTGATTAAAGTGGGAACTGCTGACGGTGGATATCGTTATGCTATTTTGCCAAGGGGAAATCTATTGTTTTCTCAATCGTACAGGCGAATCGTTCATAATTTTATTGTATCATTTGATTACAGCGGAACGATTATCGTGTGCAAAGTGCTGCCAGGCGCGGCAAAGGTTGTTGCGATGTTGCTTGATATGATCAATTGCCCAGAAGTAATCGGCTCTGTTGCAGGTAATGATACGGTTTTTGTGACAGTCAATTCACCAGACAGCGT
Source organism: Bacillota bacterium (assembly GCA_017861495.1). The sequence goes on along the minus strand of JAGFXW010000252.1, from coordinate 770 downwards.
TGAGCGAGTAGTAGCCAAATTCAAACAGTAGGATATAAGGGGGCATTTCTTTTTTGACATCTCGTACATCATAAATGGTGACAAGACGGGAGCGTCCCCTAGTGTCCCCTTAAAATCGGTTTTATTGATCTGATAAACTCATTTATTATTGTACCTTTCCATTTATTCTTATGAATAAGCAACTGTAGAAGCAGCTTCTCTTCATTTTCCTTATCCTTCAAATGTAGTTGCTTTATCCTTTGGTTTTCATCTACTACTAGTTCAGGCAGATATGTTATTCCAAGTCCGTTCGCCACGATTTTAATAATCGCCTCTGTTGAGGAGCTTTCCATTAATATGTGTGGTTCAATTCCATTTCTTTCAAAAAATGCTGCTACTTTTTTCCGATATTGACAATTTGGTTCTGTCAAAACGAATTTCTGTTTCTTTAAATCCTCCAGGCATACGTCTGCTGATTCCAGTGGTGCATTTGCTGCTATGTAAAAGCCAAGTTTGACGGTCTTTTCTAGTAACAAACACAATTCATCCGATGGTTTATTAAAATCCAATACAAATGCAATGTCAGCCCGTCCACTTGCGAGATAATGCTTCAATTCATCAGCAACACCTGATATGATTTTAATATTCACTTTAGGATACTTTTGAATAAACTGATTTAAAATATTCGGCAGAACTGTCATACAGACAGAATCTACTGCTGCAATACTTAGTGAACCTGATATTTCCTTTTCTTCATGCATAGCATCCAAAAATCTGTCTGTAATTCTAAA
>JAGFXW010000069.1 GCA_017861495.1 Bacillota bacterium | reverse complement strand
CATTGTAGGCGATGATATAAATATTTTCATCGTAAAGCAATCTGTAGACGTCTTTATTGATGAAATCTGGGTTGGCGCTGTTGCGTTTACGAAAGCCTTCTAGTTTCTTAAGTAGTCTGGTTTGATTCATTCGAATCGACTCCTTTTGAAATAAGAAATCAGGAACTGACTCTGTTCACCGTGTGTAAGTCATTACAACTGACCATTTGGCTACTGTTGAGTCTCTCTGCCATATGCGGTGGTACCTGCACTTAGGCAAGTCACGTTTCGCGGGTTAAAATGGTGTGTATCCCGTATTTAGGTGCTCCATTCGCCGTTTTGCTGACGATGTCAGTTATGTCTGCCGGCCTACTTATGATAGATCAGACTCATACCTACCATACCGGCAGATACTACGAATCACTCGCAGCAGCCTTCCTGGGACCATTGACTAGAGTTCAACTAATTCAAGCTTCAATACGCATCGTAGGAGCGTATATTTCTTATGAAATTCATTTGAAGCGTTAACGTGCGCACAATCTGAAGGAAGCCGGCGGTAAATCTCTGGTCTGACGAACAGAAACCACATACAAGGCAGGAAGAAGCCGGGTAAGGTTGCGATCCAAACTGAAGCCCTAAACTATTCGAGGCCAATCCTGTAAATGTGGCAGATAGATGGAGAGAAAGACTGCGTTTTTACCCGGGGAGGTCTCACGGACATGTGGAAATGATTTTGAAGCATGGTTGAAACAAGATTTATCGTGAGAAGTCAGCCGAGGTCATAGTACCGAAAATTTATTTTCGGGAAGGACCGAACAATAATTGAGTTTCTGAGCAAAGGAAGGTGAAGTCATGTTAAGAGAGCAGAAAACCAATAAAATGGGCTGCCCCTGTAAGGATATGCTGGAAGCAAAGAGTAGCAAGGGAGCGCGGAGCATGGCGGCGCTGGAACCTGCAACAAGAAACCGCGTAGAATTGTTAGAACAAATTTTAGACCGTGACAATCTGAATGAAGCCTATTTCCGTGTGTTGCGTAAGAAAGGTGCCGCCGGAATAGATGGAATGCAGGTTGGTGAAATGAAAGACTGGCTGAAAGAGCACAAAGGTGAATTCCTTGAAGCTCTGAAAATCGGAAAATACAAGCCGCAACCGGTAAGACGGGTAGAAATTCCAAAACCTGATGGCGGCAAAAGAAAGCTGGGAATACCAACAGTGCTGGACAGGCTGGTACAGCAGGCCATAGCGCAGGTGCTCCAGACCATCTTTGAAAAGATATTTTCCGAGAACAGCTATGGCTTTCGACCGAGAAGAAACGCGCATCAGGCCATAAAGCAGGCAGAAGCCTATTATGAAGAAGGCTACACGAAAATTGTAGACCTTGACCTAGCGCGGTATTTCGATACGGTAAACCATGACATTCTCATTAACATGCTCCGAGAAGAAATACAAGATGAGCGTGTAATCACACTCATCTGAAAATACTTAAAGAGCGGCGTCATGGAAGGTGGCAGAGTGAGTCCGACCTCAGCGGGAACCCCGCAGGGAGGCAATCTGTCGCCGTTATTATCCAATAGCTATCTGACGAAATTTGACAAACTACTTGAAAGCCGCGGACATAAGTTTGTAAGATACGCCGATGATAGCAATATCTACGTAAGAACACCGCGAGCAGCAAAACGTGTAATGGAGAGTTGTGTAAACTTTCTTGAAGGAAAACTGAAATTAAAGGTAAACCGTAAGAAAAGCAAAGTAGGCAGTCCATTACGCGAGAAGTTTCTAGGATTTTCGTTGCATAAGACGCCGAGAAAGATAGGAATCCGACCACATGGCAAGGTATTGAAGCGATTCAAGCAGAAGGTCAAAGAAATAACTGGGCGCAGCTGCGGTCGGTCAATAGAGGCCATTTTGATGGAATTAAGAAGATACACAACCGGATGGCTGGGTTATTTCTCCATGGCGGACATGCGGAGTAAAATGCAAAATTTGCCTAAATTTGAGTCAGTGGATAAGACGAAGATTGAGGATGTATCTATGGAAACAGTAGAAGAAAATATCGGCAAAGTTTGCGAACCTGCAGAAATTAGGATTGGATAAAGGCAAAGCGTGGGAATATGCCAATACAAGATTGGGATATTGGTGCGTAGCCGGGAGCCCGATTCTTAAGAGGACGCTAACAGACAAATACCTCGAATCCCAAGGCTATATGAACATAGCGAAGAAATACGAGGTATTTCATTTACGTTAAGTTATTGAACCGCCGTGTACCGAACGGTACTCACGGTGGTGGTGTGCTGTGAAAGGCGCATCAGAGATGAGGGAAGGCCCCTCGGTGGGGACTGAATCAGGCAGACCCATCAAACAACCCTAAGCTGCTGCAATAAAGAGTTGCGGTAGTTAGCATCTAGGGAAAAAGGTTGTATTAAAGCAATCATGTAGGATATGCGAAGGTGAACGAAAGTGAACCGCTGAAGAAGTATCGATAGCGTGAAACTTTGTCAAAACCCGCTGTTCACCACTAGGCGGGGATAAGAGCAGTAGAAATCCTGAAATAGCTGACTGCTTGGCAAACGGTATTAAGGCGGCACGAGCGCATATTGGGCTCTGGTGCGAAACACAGGAACCTGCATGACGATGATAAGTGAAAAGATACAAGTCACCGAAAGACGAGGTCGAAATAGCAAAGCGCAATGTAGGGGCGGAGGCGTCCGTAGTAGTTAAGAAGTTGCTGTAATGGCAATGGAGCAAAGGGGTGCCATCATTCAGCTCGAAAACTGAGAACAACTGTGACGACAGGAGGATTTGATGGTAGAGAGCAAACCGTACGATATTCCCAAGACGGCTGTAATGTCAGCATTTAAGAGAGTCAAGGCTAACAGAGGAAGTGCAGGGATTGACGGTCAAGACCTAAAGGGCTTTGAAGATGATCTCAAAGGGAACCTGTACAAAATCTGGAACAGGATGAGTTCTGGAAGCTATTTTCCTCCGCCGGTAAAGCTGGTTGAAATACCTAAGAAATCTGGCGGAAGGCGAGGGCTTGGCATTCCAACAGTTGGCGACAGGGTTGCCAAAATGGTAGTAAAGATGTACTTGGAACCGAAGATAGAGCCCATCTTCCATGAAGACTCTTATGGATATCGACCCAATAAGTCAGCTATAGATGCAATTGGGCAAGCGAGGAAAAGATGCTGGCAATATGATTATGTCATAGAGTTTGACATCAAAGGCTTATTCGATAACATCGACCATACACTGCTGATGAAGGCGGTACGAAAGCACGCAAGAGAGCCATGGATACTGATGTACATAGAAAGATGGCTAAAAGCACCCTTTGTGGATTCCGAAGGACGCATGGTCGAACGGAAAAGCGGGACGCCACAAGGCGGGGTGATTAGTCCTGTGCTCGCAAATCTGTTCTTGCATTATGCATTTGACATGTGGATGGTAAGGACAAATCCACATGCACCGTTTGAACGCTATGCAGATGATGCAATTATCCACTGCGAGACGGAAATGGAAGCAGAAGAAATACTGGGGCAACTCAAGCAACGCCTAGGAGAATGCAGACTCGAATTGCATCCGCTGAAAACAAAAATTGTTTACTGCCAAGATAAAGACCGGAAAAAGGAATATCCAAACACGGAGTTTGACTTTTTAGGCTACACTTTCCGGAGGATATTCATAAAAGACCGACTGGGGAGATTAAAGTTCAATTTCTTGCCGTCTGTAAGCAAGAAGTCGGCAAAAGCCTTTAGAGATAAGATAAAAGCAATCCGAATACACAACTCTACAGGTAGTAAAATTGCAATGATAGCGGAAAGGATAAATCCGATTATTCGAGGATGGCTTAACTATTTCACAAAATATAATCCATCTGCTGTAAAATATGCACTCGACTGTCTAAACCGGCGATTGGTCAAATGGGCAATGTGCAAATACAAGAGGTTTAGAGGTCATCGCAAAAAGGCTGAAAAATGGCTGGCAGAACTTGCAAAAAGAGAGCCCAATATGTTTCCACATTGGACCCTCGGATATCGTCTATCTAACGGTTGAATGATAGGAGCCGTATGAATCGAGAGGTTCACGTACGGTTCCGTGAGAGCCCACAGGTGAAATTCCTGTGGGCTACTCGACTGAGAGGTCGGTCATTCAAATAATGGATGACCTCCTACTCGATTAATTGTTTTTATAACCTTTTTCAAAAGCATTGATATTAAGCGCCACCGCCTTTTCCGGCACTATTTCGGAAATTAGCTTTTTCCAGTCAATATGATCAAGCTTTAACATTTTAACAAGAGCGCCCAATAATACAACATTCATGCATTTAGTGTTGCCAAGTTCTTTGGCAATTTGAAAAGCATCAATAATAAGGACATCCTTTACCAAGGCCTTGTAGGTTTCCAACACATTTTCCGGATAGGAGGACATTCCTACGGCAACAGTATAAGGTTGAATCTCATAATTATTAATAACGAGGCTGCCACCTTTTTTCAAGTAGTCCACATATCGTAATGCCTCGCTTTTTTCAAAGGCAACGATAATATCTGCAGTTCCCTTTTCAATAACAGGCGAAAAGACTTTTTTTCCATATCTAATTTGAGTAGTCACAGTACCGCCTCTTTGGCTCATACCATGAATTTCTGCCATTTTTACATCATAACCATTTTCCAAAAAGCCTTTGGAAAGTATTTTAGAGGTTAAGATTGTTCCCTGTCCGCCTACGCCAATTAAAAAAATGTTTTTTACCTCTGACATATTATTCACCAACCTTTTCTATCGCATGAACTGGACAAATTTGCAAACAAACAGTGCAACCGTTACAGCTTTCTCCGTCAATAGAAACTTTTTCGCCTAACTGAAGTGCCGGACAACCGGATTTTAGACATTTTTTACAGGTTACGCACTTGTTTGGATTCACCTGGCATTTTAACTTTGCTCTTTGCTTAATAACAGGCTTCAATAAAGCACAAGGCCTTTTTGTAATGATAACAAAATGCTCTGTTGCTTCATAACCGCGTTTAATGGCTGCTTTGGAAGCCTCTAAATCATAAGGGTCAACAATAATAATATTTTCTTCTTTGATACCGCATGCGCGGCAAATGCAAGGGATATCCGCGGCAGGTGCAACCTCGCCTTTAATTGTTTTTCCGCTGCCCGGATTTTCCTGATGTCCTGTCATACCCGTGATGCTGTTATCCAAAATGACGGTGGTGAAAGGTACATTATTGTAAACGGAGTTGAGTAAGCCTGTAATCCCCGAATGGAAAAAAGTAGAATCACCAATAATACCAAAAACTTTTTGATAAGTAGTTGCCTTGCTCAGCATCGTAGCCTTCTGGAACCCGTGCGCAGCCGAAATAGAAGCACCCATACATATCAGGGAATCCAAAGCATTTAACGTACCGCCGGCGCCAAGGGAATAGCATCCGATATCGCCGTTGAAATATATCTTGTCCTTATATTTCCCAAGTTCGAAAAAGAAGCCTCTGTGAGGGCAACCGGCGCAAAGTACAGGGGGTCTTAAAGGTGCTTTAGCATCTGTCGTGTATGTTGGTTCGGCGGTAGCACCCAATATTTTTTCACGGATTAATTCTGGTGAAAATTCCCAGAAAGCAGGGAATAAATCTTTACCGATGCAATCAATGCCCATGGCTTTGATTTGGGTTTCCATAAAGGGGTCATTTTCTTCAATAACATAAAGTTTTTCCACTTTTGCGGCAAAATTTTTGATCATTTTGTCAGGTAATGGATTTGTCATCCCTAATTTTAAGTAAGAAGCGCCGTTGCCAAGTACTTCTTTCGCATATTGATACGACACCCCGTTGGCAATAATACCGATTTTTGTATCGTTGATTTCTACGGTGTTTAATAGGCAGGTATTAGAATATCTTCTTAATGCTGCAAGGCGCTGTTCCTCAATTATAGGATGTCGCATTTTAGAATTTGCAGGGACCATGAGGCGTTGTTTTAAGTCTTTTACAAATTCTTTCAGTGGGAAAACCTTTCTTTCCGCAATTTCCACAACAGATTTGGAATGACAGATTCTGGTCGTTACTCTGAATAAAACTGGGGTTTTAAAGGTTTCGCTGATTTCGAAGGCATATTTCATGTAATCAAGACATTCCTGAGAATTGGTTGGCTCAATTAAAGCTACTTTGCCAAAAAGGGCGTAATATCTGTTATCCTGTTCATTCTGTGAGGAATACATGCCTGGTTCGTCGGCAGTAATTATAACTATGCCGCCATTGGTTTCATGGTAAGCATAGGACATAAAGGCATCGGCTGCCACATTAAGGCCCACATGTTTCATAGCGGCGAAACTTCTTGCACCACGGATGGAAGCACCGGCAGCAACTTCACAGGCAACCTTTTCATTAACCGCCCACTCAGCATGAACACCGTCGAATTTCGAAAAATTCTCCATAATCTCGGTGCTGGGTGTTCCCGGATAAGCGGAAGCTACCAGTACGCCGGCTTCATAAGCGCCACGGGCAATTGCTTCGTTTCCAGACATTAAACTTTTCATAATGAATACCTCCTTAAATACATTCCAGTTAATATATAAGCAATTTGCGTGCCAAATGAAAAATCATGCGAAACTTGGCTGAAACAAAAAAAAAATCACCTTTCCGTTATAATATAGGTGTTCAAGTCAGAATTATAACGAAAGGAAAGGTGATTTAAATGGTCACAAAGGAAAACAGTTTATCTGACAGCGTCATCTGTCGGGTAAATCGTCTTGGTTTTGGTATACCTTGCGCAGCATTCGATAAAGCCCTCCAACGCGTTGGTTGATGGTATAAAACAAACCACACATTAGACACGGGTGGTGCTGATTAAAATTATTATCTAGTACCGCCTTATTATGCTGGGAAAACGATACCGTATTTCTTTATTTTTTTTAAGATGGTAGTATTCGAAACTCCCAGTACATTTCCTGCTTTTCGGGATGAAGAATTTTTTTGCATAACTTTAACAATGATTTGTTTTTCCACTTCGCGAATGATCTCTTTTAGCGGTGGCCAATTATCGTTAACGGGTGCCGGAATTTTTATGTCCGATATAACACTGTTGTTATTTATCAATGCAGTGCCTGGTTGCAAGTTGAGATTATCGGTAAAATGATTTAGCTGTATTTTTTCCGTTTGCTCAAGATTAACAGCCAATTCTAACATATTCTCCAACTGTCGCACATTACCAGGGTAATCAAAGGCTAATAGAAATGTAATGCTTTCTTTAGTCAAATATTTTTCCGGTTTGCCTAACTTTAAACAAAGTTTGCGTATAAGGTGTTGAGCAATTAATTGAATGTCTTCTTTTCGTTCGCGGAGAGGCGGAATATTCAACGGAATAACATTGAGTCGATAATAGAGATCTTCACGGAACAATCCCTGTCGCATCATATCTTCCAAGTTCCTATTCGTAGCGGCTATGATGCGTACGTCAACAGGAATGTCTTTATCGCCGCCGACTTTCCGGATAGTATGCTCTTGTAATACACGTAACAAACTTACTTGCATTTGTCGTGATACTTCTCCTATTTCATCAAGAAAAATAGTGCCGGTAGTTGCTTGTTCAAACAGTCCTTTTTTTCCGCTTTTAGTTGCTCCGGTAAAAGTGCCCGGCTCGTAGCCAAATAGTTCGCTTTCCAAAAGAGTGTCAGGTAACGCGCCGCAATTAATAGCAATAAACGGCGCGCTGCATCTGTTGCTTTCCGTGTGAATGGCCTTTGCGAACAATTCCTTACCTGTTCCACTGTCGCCGCGTATCAAGATAGACGAAGTTCCTTTGGCCACAACTTTAGCGGTTTCAATTAGTGCTTTCATTTTTGAATTTTGTTGAATAATGTTTTCAAAAGTAACGACGTTCTTTTTTTTAGTAAGCTTCAAAGTGATCTCTTCAACTTGTTGGTAGTCTTTAATTGTAGCTACAACACCAAAATTTGTTGTTCCTTCAAAATCAAGGATAGGTATACAACTGATAAAAAAGTGAATGCCTTTATTAGCGGTACAGATTCTCTGTTCTTTATTACTAAAGGGATGGCCAGACTTTAAGGTTGTAAATATTGGAGATTCCGGAGGGAATAATGCTTCAGCCGACCGATTGATAACCTCGTCATGAGAACAAGAAAATATACGACAAGCCATATCATTTATATGTTCCACGGTACCGTCTTCGTCAATGGCGATAACGCCTTCGCTGACTGAATTAAGGATGATCTGTAACCGGCGCTCTTTTTTTTCGTAAGGCATATAATCACGAGATGTGACAGAGACAACTCCCTTTACTGTAGCAAGTTCCGTTATTACTTGGTTAAATTGAATATCAGTACTACAATGAAACTTAACAGCTACAACCATCTTTCCTTTTTGGGGGAGTATTTCCAAGTTCGATTTATTAATCAGGTGTTTTTCAAAAGGTTCAAGTATTTCATACGCAAATCCGAGACGGTCCTTAAACTCGATTTCAATAATATGTTTCTTTAAACTCACCATAGTCCCTTCTTCCGTTTGAGTATAATTCAAGTAAAGCTGCATTTTTGGTAAATGATTAATATTATTTATTACAAAAGTTATCACTAATGCAAAAAGTTGTCAACAAAAGTTTTCAAGTGATGAAAAATATGTAGCTTGATAAAGTTGCAGCTTCGGAACTTGCCTCATTAATTGCTTCTTTCAAAGGACTAAAAATGCAATCAACATTAAGTTCTCCACCAAAGGATTGGCATAATAATTGCAGATAAAGTACAACAGGCTTGATTATAGTCTAAATAATCAAATGGGAGGAGATTTTATGATGGAAATTTTTAATCAATCTACAAAACTGAGGATGATGCTCTTACGGATGTTTTATGATTGTCACGCGGAATGACATACACAAACGCGGATGGTACTAAAGCAGTTATTTATGCTGGTTCTTAGAAAGACAAAAGCGAGGCATGGTTCCCTGAATGGATGCTTTAATACAGGGGGAACTTATTCTCAATAATTATCAGAATATTTTAAAAAAGCCATTGCTTTTTCCAAAAGATTTCGTCTAAGCTTCAGTTTTACTACCATTAAAACCGGAAGTCCTCTCGCGATTACAGGAGGACACGTAAGTTGCTATTTATCGAAACCGCTGATTTATCAGCATTAATAACAATGATGGGATTATGAAAGGGGGAAAACTAATGAACTTGTTTCGTACCAAAAACATCACAGATATGATTGCAGGAACCGAAAAGCATGGTTTAAAAAAGACCCTCGGAGCCGTGGATTTAGTCTTGCTAGGAATTGGGTGCGTCATTGGTACCGGGATTTTTGTACTTACAGGTGTTGCTGCGGCAAATTATGCCGGACCAGGGATTATGATTTCTTTCGTCTTATCGAGTATTGCCTGTGCGTTTGCCGCGCTGGCTTACGCCGAACTATCCGCCATGGTGCCGGTTGCTGGTAGCGCATATACTTTTGCCTATGCATCGCTGGGAGAAATTGTGGCATTCGTCGTAGGTTGGGCTCTGATTTGTGAATATACCATCGGTGCGGCAGCCGTTGCTGCAGGGTGGTCCG
>JAGFXW010000251.1 GCA_017861495.1 Bacillota bacterium | reverse complement strand
AGACTGAGGCTCGAAATCTTTGATTTCGCGAAGCCGAAGTTTCCCTTTAGGGTTTCGAGTTTTATAGCCTGTTGATCCCCGACCTAAGAGGGCGGGGTCTTACAGGCTGTTAACGAGATAAACCGTGAAAAAGAGGTAAAATCGTTCGTAATTTACCGTTCGACTAAAGGATTTTATTAAAAACCGGGGAATACATATAAAATTCCCGTGCATAAAAAATGAACAATTGACTATCAGGAGGATTACCATGAGTGTTGTTGGCGATGTTTGCCGTAAAATTACCCGGTTGCAGCCCGAGCAAATTGCTGTCATGGATTCAATCAGCGAGATTTTGGAATTTGCGGCAGATATTGCGCACTCCCAGATTACGTTGTATGCGCCGGCGCAACAAGACGGATTCTTGGTGATCATCGCCCAGGCCAAACCGAATACAAGCTTTGTGCATCATAAAGTAAGTTTGCTTGGCAGTACGGTAAGTGTTGCGGAGGAATCACTGGTTTGGCGGACCCTTGTATCCGGTGAACATATTTCCGGTCAGCGGGAATGGGCGTTGGGCATGGATGCTTTGGAAATGCAGACGTTCCCTCTATATGACCGGGCAGGAAACCGGATTGCTGTCGCCAGTTTCGAAGCCGGCGGCGACGAAGCTTTGGCGGTTGGCTACAACATTCTTGTCGAAACTGCGTTCCAACTGCTTTCAATGCCAAGGATTGTTCCGAACGGCAAATCCTATAAACCGGTATCGGCCCATGACGGAATTATTATTATTGATGACCGGTCAAAGATTTTCTATGCGAATGATGCGGCTGCCAGTATTTACAAAGTCCTCGGGTTGGGGCGGATTGTCGGTCGCCGCGTCTACGAGCGGCATATGAACATGCAATTGGTGCAGCAGGCTGCTTCGAAGGGAAAACCGTGTGAAGCGGAACTGGAAGTAGGCAATCTTATGCTGCTGCAACGGGCTATCCCGATCATCCAAGCGGGCGGGAAGTTAGTGCGCACCGTCCTTATTGTTTCCGACATTACGGAAGTCAAGAAAAAAGAAAAAGAGCTGTTGATAAAGTCGGCCGTAATTCAGGAAATTCACCACCGGGTAAAAAACAATCTCCAGACAATTGCCAGTTTATTGCGGTTACAGGCACGACGCACAAAATCACCGGAAGTAAAGGCCGCCTTGAAAGAAAGTGTAAACCGCATCCTGAGCATTTCCGTTGTGCATGAGTTTTTATCACAGCAGGATGCTGAATTTATTGATGTGGCGGAAGTGGCGAAGAATATACTGGATTTAGTCATCCAGAGCATGCTTGAGCCCGACTTCAACATTCAGACTGTGTTTAACGGTGAAACGGTGATCTTGCCGTCGGAACAGGCAACCAGTTTGGCGCTAGTGATTAATGAGCTGATTCAAAATTCGATTGAACATGGTTTTGTCGGCCGGCATGAAGGTGTCATCGGCGTTGATATTATTCAGGACGATAAAAATTATCGGATTGATATATATGACAATGGAATTGGTCTGCCGGAAGGTTTTTCGCCACAGTCGGTAAGCGGTAGTTTGGGGTTGCAGATTGTAAGGACGTTGGTGGAAACGGATCTTGGCGGTACTTTTCGGTTGTCTTCCCAGGGCGGAACCAGAGCTTGTATAACGATTCCCCGCAAGAAGAGAGGAGAATAATCATGGAAGCGTTGCGAATCATCATTGCGGATAATGAGTCAATTATCCGTATGGACCTTAGGGAACTGTTGGAGGAAGCGGGGCATGAAGTTATTGCTGAAGCGTCAGACGGTCTGCGGGCGGTGGAACTGACGCGCAAATATCATCCTGATTTGGTCATCATGGATATAAAGATGCCAGAGATGGATGGCATTGCGGCCGCTAAAATTATTGCGAATGAAAAAATAGCTCCGGTATTGCTTTTGACTGCGTACAGCCAAAAGGAAATTGTTGAAAAAGCCAAAGATTCCGGAGTGTTGGCTTATTTGGTCAAGCCGGTTAAAGAAGCGAACTTGTTTCCGGCGATGGAAATTGCGTTGTCGCGGTTTCGGGAATTTGCCGATTTGGAAAAAGAACTGGAAGATATTAAGAATTCGCTGGAGACAAGAAAAATATTGGACCGGGCCAAAGGGATCCTTATGGACAGTCTTCATTTGACGGAGAGCGAGGCATTCCGCCGGATCCAACAATACAGCATGAGTAAACGTAAATCGATCCGTGAAGTAGCGGAAAGTATTGTAGATAGTGCTACCCGGAAAAAATAAGGGGCGATGGCAGTGGCAAACCGCCGAACAATCCGGCACGCAGTAACGGGAAAAAATTCGCTGCGGTTTTGGCCGGAGATCATTCATCCGGTGCGGGTGATTTGGAATTCCATTATTATTTTGTTATGCCGTATCTTGCCTTCTTTTGAAATGAAAAATTTTTTGTACCGTAGGTTGGGCGCTAAAATAGGGAAAAATGCTTCCGTAGGTTTTATGGTTATGTTTGATGTTTTTTTTCCGGAACAGATTGAGATTGGCGAGAATGTGATTATTGGTTATAATACGACGTTGCTCGGCCATGAATTTTTAAAAGACGAATGGCGGATTGGCAAAGTAGTGATTGAAAAAGATGTGCTGATTGGCGCGAATTGCACGTTATTACCGGGCATTGTGGTCGGCGAAGGCGCTACGGTTTCGGCAATGTCTTTGGTAAATCGTGATATTCCGCCCTATTCGTTTTATGGCGGCGTTCCGGTACGGGACTTAAACGGAAAAAAGGAAGAGAATTGACACAATGGCAGAGATATTGAAAAAACCTTGGCTTCTGCTCATGATTGTTGTTCTCAACCTATTAGGAACCGTTTGGGGATTTTTCTGGTACGAAAACCAACTGGCAATCACCCCTTGGTATTTTTTGCCGTTTGTGCCTGACTGTCCTTTGCATGCCCTTTTCTTTGCGTTTTTTGCCTATTGGTTATTAACAGGAAATTGGATCAGGGCAGGATGGCAGCGGTTGATCGCCTGGACCGCCGTGCTGGGCGGCATAAAATATGGGGTTTGGACGGTAGTGATATTAGGGCAATATTTTCTAACGACGGGGCAGCCTCCGGCTGGGGATGACCTGCTTTTATTTGTCAGTCACGCAGGGATGTTGATCCAGGGGCTGGCGTACCTCCGGTTTCTCCCTTCTTCGCCTATGCCGGCTGTTTTGGCCGTGTTGTGGTTTTCCTTCAATGATTACTTTGATTATATTTGGGGAACCCTTCCGGCATTGCCGCTCAGCGGCCAGTTTTTGACGGCAGCGTACCTGGCGTTACTCATGACTATGACGGTAATTGGAATTACAGTAATATTTTTCAAGAAAATCCGCGATCATTGTGCATGATAGTGGATTTTTTTCTAGTTTTGCGTGTTTTTTTCACCTATTCCTCTTGCTTTTTTCGGCGGAATTTTATATCATAAGTATGGAATTAGCACTCGTGGTTGTTGAGTGCTAACAAAAACGTTACAATATATTAAACCATAAAGGGAGGTCATTTCAATGATTAAGCCGTTAGGCGACAGAGTGGTTATTAAAGTCCTTGAAAGAGAAGAAAAGACA
>JAGFXW010000250.1 GCA_017861495.1 Bacillota bacterium | reverse complement strand
TTGAATGGCAAAGCAATTGACCGTACAGGCAGCTGGATCGATGGTGGTACCTATGTTATGGGTATGACCTATGATATGGCTAATGATCCTGAGTTTGAAGACGTATGCACGGCAACTTCACATCTCACCGGCAAAAAAATCAGCCGTTGGACGCATATTCACCAGTCCAAGGAAGACTTGCTCAACAAACAATTAATGACCAGACTTCTCTGCCACCGTGTTGGCGGCTGCACGCAGCGTTGCATGGGCGTTGACGCGCTGAATGCAATTGCAGTAGTCAGCTACGACTGCGACCAAGCCTGTGGGACAAATTACCACGAGCGGTTCAACAAATATCTGCTGTACTGCCAAGAGAATGACCTCGTTTGCAACTGTGCCCAAACTGACGTAAAAGGTTCCCGTAACCCGAAATATAAGCGGGCGCATATGCAACCGGATCCGGATCAATTTGTCCATGTTGTTAAAACCGATGTAGATGGCATTGGCATTGATGGCAAGCCTTGCAAAGGGATTATCGTACGTGGTGCGAAAATCTGTAACTCTTGCGCTCCTTACGTTGATGAAATCATCGTTAACCCGACCAAGTTCATGGGTAAAGGCGACGAAGGGTATGCAATATCTTTTGCACTGCCGGCCGACTGGGAAGGCATTAAACTGATGGCTCTTCCTGGCCAGCACCACAAAAGAAAGCACATCGCGGCTCCGTTTAACCAGGTTGGCGACGTTGAATCCCTGACTATTTTTGACGATGTATTCGTACCGAACGACCGGGTATTCCTGAATGGCTTTGACGGCCCGGATGTTCTTCAGTATGCCGGTTACCTTGCCCTTATGTTCGCTCACTTCCACAGACATTCCTATACTGGTTGTAAAACTGCCGTTTCCGAAGTTATTGCCGCGCAAGCAGCGCTGGTAGCTGATGTTAACGACATCGCTCAAGAACATCATGTTCGTGAAAAACTTTGTGAAATCATCAGCACGGCTGAACTCGTATTCGCTGCCGGACAGGCTTCTGCGCTGCGCGCAGTAAAATTCCCGAACGGTTCCTGGGTGCCGGATGAAATTCTGACCAACGCGGGCCGTAAGTTGGCAGGCCAGAAAATTTATCATGAATATGAAACGTTGGCAGACTTGACCGGCGGTGTTTGCGCATCCTTGCCGACGGAAGAATCCTTCTTCGATCCCGCAACTGCTGACCTTTGCAACAAATATATCATGCGGAATCCTGCCTATACTCCGGAAGAGACCCATAGAACAATGCGGATGATGGAAGACAAGCTCTGCGATGCATTCGAAGCTGCTCAAGCGGTTGCCGGCGTACATGGCGGCGGATCTCCTCTCATGGAAACCATTACGATGATGAGCCGTTATGACCTTGAACCGTTGAAAGATCTTGCGAAATATCTCGCAGGCTTTGAAGGCGTAAAATGTCCTCGCCTGGAGCGCCCGACTGTAACTCCCCGGGCGATGCTGGACAAATTCAAGAAGACCCAGGTTGATAAAAAATAATTTAACCACATAGTGTTTGAAAAACCAAAGTTTTTTTACCACTGTTGATTTGTTTGGTTATTCCCATTGCAAAACTACCAAAACTACCAACAATAAATACTATAACAAAAGAGGCTGGCGCAAGATTGCCAGCCTTTTTTGCACGCTGGATACTATTAAACAGGGGTCGCTATTGTTTCCGTATAGTCTGGAAACAATAGCGGCCCCTGTTGCCATTTGCTGTCCGATATGAAAAAATATTTTGGTATTTTGGTATTATGGGAAGTGAAAATTTGCTAGTTCAGGTTTAAGTTGATATTGATGTTTTCTTCGGGTTTACCCTTTCTGCTTTTGGCGTAACCCAAGACTCCGCCTAATACAATGGAAAGGGATGCAGCGGCCAGGACTCTATACACCGGTGGCAGAAGAAAAACCGTGGTATGGAGAGGGATCCAAAGAAATAGTTGAATTTTTAGTACAAAACAAACAAATTCTTGCCAATCAATGTGTTTCACTACCGTCTCGGAACTTACGGAACCAAATTTGCTAAATTGTCCATCCGCTAAGTCGATAAAGGTATCGGCATAGCGGTGAAAGACCATCAACATGGGGCCGAAAGTAACATTCATTACTGTACTGATCCAAAAAGCGATGGCTATTTGATCGATATGGCCGCGGGAAACCGGTAAAAGGCCGCCGTTGATTGCGGCAGTGACTCCTTTACTGAATACCTCGAAGACAATAGCAACGCCGATGCCGATGATCCCCCAGACTAGGGAGCGATAAATAAGGCCGACTGGTTTTTGCCATTTCCCGTTAACAATTCGCAGGGCTAAAAGATCTCCCATGGTAGCGAGAACCAAGAATTTTACAAACCCTGCAATGAGAGGGTGCTGCCTTGTTTCGGCCATAATTGGTTCATGGGTTGCCGGCAATGCCAATAACAACGCAACGACGGCAAGGAGGGTGAGCCAAATTATATCGCCCTTTTTCATCTGTTCACTTCCCTTTTTAATTATTTGTTGAGTAAGTTTTACAGAATGTTCTAAATAAAACCGAATATATTCTAGAATTGATTATAGAATATATTCTAGAATATATTCGGTTTTTTGTCAATAGGCAATATTGTTATAGCGTGTTACCAGCATAATATAGCCAGTACTTCTGTGCAAACGAGGTTTTAACAAATAAGGCGTATCGAATGTTGCACTCGATACGCCTTGTAAAAAAGGGTTGGTTGATATTTGTTTAGGCGCCACAGGTGGAAGATCCATTCCACTTGCAGTTGGTCTACCTTATACCGGAGTGAAAAGAACCATTTTCGGCTTTTCCGCCAGTTTTTTGCTCAATTCTTCGACTGGACCATACGTCATGATCGCAGACTGGCAGTGTTGGACGCAGCTTGGTTTTTTGCCGGCGTTTACGCGGTCTTCGCAGAGATCGCACAGGCTGGTAGGCAGGGGGAGATACGTCCAATCCCATTTACCTTTCGGCGTTTTACGGGGGCCGTCTTCGAGGACTCTAATCCCATATTGCCCGGAGGGCAGTTTTAATTCTTTCATGCAAGCCACTTCACAGGAGTGGCAGCCGGTGCAGAATTCGTAATCAATTAGTAAACCGTTGCGTGATACTGCTTTATTTTCTGTCATATCCAAAACCTCCCATCTGGGTTACTTGCACCGACGGCATTATCTTACTGTTTTCTTCGGTGACTTTGTAAATTTTGCAAAGCAAGCCCTTGTTGGGGGCGCCGTATCCTGTTTCACCGTTTTGGCATTGGGCCGTCAGGTTGTTAATGTTGGAGTCAAATACGCCAAATAGGCTCGGTTCTGCGCCTGGTTTTTCAGGGAACCACCATCCGTGTTCTGCGCTGACTACTTTCGGGTCAAGGGTAATTGCAAGTTTGGCTTTTTGTTTGCATCGGCCGCGCTTGCTTTCAAGCCAGACCCAGTCGCCGTCTTGTATTCCTAATTCTTTCGCTTTATCCGGGTGGATGGTTACCAAAGGATCCGGATGGAACAACCGCATGGTAGGTTGTTGACGGTGTTCGGAGTGGAAGAATTCCCAGGAACGGGCGCCGGAAGTAAGGATTAACGGGTATTC
>JAGFXW010000249.1 GCA_017861495.1 Bacillota bacterium | reverse complement strand
GGCTCCGGAATATCACCGGATCAACCATTACGGCTCGCGGGCTTCTACCGCCGGTCAGGAATCAAAAGATTGCTCTTTCTCACCATACCCCAAAGGCATCACTATTCAATTACTTTCATATTCTACCACTAACTAGCAAAAAAATCAATCCCCGCGAAGAGTTTGAATTGCTTGTGCCAAATCATTTGCTCCATACACAGCGGACCCGGCAACCAAAATATCGGCGCCGGCGGAAATTACCGTTTTTGCCGTCTCGGCATTAATACCGCCGTCAACCTGTATCACTGCCGAACTTTGACATTCATTTAGCATTTGTTTTAATTTCTTTATTTTTTGAACCGAAAAAGGAATAAATTTCTGGCCGCCAAATCCCGGGTTTACGCTCATGATAAGAACCATATCGACTTCCGGCAGAATTTCTTCAACCGTAGTCAGCGAAGTAGCCGGATTTAGGGCTACGCCGGCCTGGATTCCCTTAGCTTTTATTGTTTGTACGAGTCGATGCAAATGGGGCGCAGTTTCCACATGCACAGTAATGATATCCGCGCCGGCCTGATAAAAGTCTTCTATCAAATCCTGAGGGTTTGTCACCATAAGGTGAACGTCGAAAGGCAGGTTTGTCACTTTACGGAGCGCTGCAACAACCGGCGCGCCAAAGGTCAGGTTTGGCACAAAATGGCCGTCCATTACATCAATATGCAACATGTCAGCTCCTGCTTGTTCTGCGCGTAGTATTTCGTTCTTCAAATTGGTAAAATCGGCGGATAACATGGATGGCGCTATACGAATCATTGTTTAAAATCCCCTTTTATTAGTTTTTATTTCAGTAAGAATCTCAAGATAGGATGCATATCGTTCTTCAGCAATTTTTCCATCCGATACCGCTTGTTTAACAGCGCATTGCGGTTCCTTATAATGCAAGCAGGTGTTAAACCGGCAAGCATGAGCCATTGCTGAAATTTCCGGAAAACAATGCATTAATTCCATTTCATTTACATCCGTAAACTCGGTAAAACTAAGGCCTGGCGTATCGACTACAAATCCGCCTCCCGGTAAAGGCAATAGTTGCGCATGCCGGGTTGTATGTTTTCCACGGCCAATCTTCTCACTCAGCACTCCCGTAACCAATGACAACCCCGGTTCGACAGCATTCAAAATGGATGATTTGCCGGCGCCTGACGGTCCGGAAAAAACGGTAATGCGTTGATGCAAAATTTGGCTGAGGTCTGGTATCCCCAATCCGGTGCGCGTGGATACCAGAATTACCGTATAGCCAATTTGCCGATATAAGTCCGCTATTGGTTCAATCGTTTCCTTATCGGCCAGGTCCATTTTATTGATCACAATGATCGTTTCTAACTGCGACATCTCTGCCAAAACCAAAAACCGATTTAATAAAACGGCATTAAAATCCGGTCGCGCTGCAGCAAAGGTAATAACCACTTGGTTCACATTCGCGACCGCCGGTCGTTTGAGCAGGGTTCGACGCGGCAATATGGTTTCGATTACTCCTTTGCCGGCTGCCCCTGGAACATACTCCACAGTATCACCGACAAACAGAGAAAACCGTTCTTTTTTAAACCGGCCGCGCAAAGTACACATCGTTACGGTATCACCGGTCTGCACATAATAATAGCTGCTATAGGCCTTAATGACAGTTCCTTGCGCCACTGGATAGCCCCCTTACTACAGAACCTGGTCTTGGAACAAGGTCCCGTTTGCATAAATTTGGATCCGTAATTGTCCTGCGCCTTCCAAGCTTTTATCGATCTTTTCGCCTGGCTTATGGACGCCTTCATAAACAATGCGTCGCCCGTTCGCATCTGTTACTACAATTTGAATAGATTGACGCTGCGGACCGTCAGGAACCACAAACTGGACAGATGCCCGCCGCACCGTCGCCGTTGAACCTTTCGCAACTGTGAAATCTACCGCAGAACCTTCCTGGACTTCTGTCCCTGGGGCCGGATTTTGCGCGCTCACTGTTCCCGGAGAATATCGGTCGCTAGGCGCCTCGGTGATAGTACCAATTTTCAACTTCAGGTTATCTAGTTGGCCCGCCAACGCAGTTTGTGAAACACCCCGCAAATCCGGCATCGCAATTTTCCGCGGTCCGGTCCCTTTGCTCAAAACAATATCTACTACCGACCCCTTGTTAACCTGTGAACCTGGTTTCGGGGTCTGCCCGCCTACCATACCGGCTGGTATATCGGCAATAAATTGCTCACTAACCGTACCGAGCAATAATCCGCTATTTTTCAACTGCAGTTCCGCATCACGCCTGCTCATTCCTTTTAAATCCGGTACATTGATAGCTTCTATGCCCTTACTCACAGTTAACGTAATGGTTCTCTGTTCTTTTACCTGGCTTCCGGCTTCCGGCGTTTGAGAAATAACACGTCCTGCCGGAACCTTGTCATGATAAGTGGATGCTATGGAAACGCGCAAATTTTGACTAACCAACATCGTTTTGGCATCATCAACTTGTTTACCAACTACGTCAGGTACAACGACTTCATTCGAACTCCAAAACTTTCCAAACGATAAAAATGCTCCAAATATAAAGCCAATCAAAAGTAACGCTATAATTCCTAGAATTTGTTTTTGTTTCGTCATCGGCGTTTTATCTTTATTTTCGCCGACTGCAACTTTGCCCTTAGCTTCTTCAGTTTCTTGGATCGGCAGTTTAGGCAATATTTGCGTTGGAAAATCTTCTCGTGTAAGACGGCGAGTCTGATCATCCCGGAAATAATTTTGTGCCAAATGAAGATCCTTGCTCATTTCAGCAATGTCAAGAAACCGGTGCTCCGGATCTTTGGCAATCGCTTTAAGGACAACCGCCTCTACCAGCGGCGGAATAGACGGATTAATTTCCCGGGGCAATTGCGGCTCTTCCTGCAAATGCTTAATTGCAATGCTAATGGAAGTTTCCCCTGTAAACGGCACAGTTCCGGTCAACATCTCATAAAGCACAATACCTAAAGAGTAGATATCGGATTTTGCGCCAATCACCGAACCCTTAGCCTGCTCTGGCGAAAAATAATGCACAGAACCAACAATAAGACCGGTCTGAGTGATTGTAGCCGAAGTAACTGCCCTGGCAATACCAAAATCTGTTACTTTAACCCGTCCTGATTGGGTGAGTAAAATATTGTGCGGTTTAATATCACAGTGAACAATATTATTCGAATGGGCATTGCCCAGCGCATCTGCAATTTCCAGCGCTATCCGTACGGCTGCGTCAACCGGCAAGGGCGCTTCCCTGGCAATTTTTTCTTTTAATGTTTCACCAGATATTAATTCCATGACGATATAATAAATATCGCCATCCTGACCTACATCATAAATATTGACAATGTTAGGATGCGACAGACGGGCCGCTGCTTGCGCCTCACGGCGAAACCGGCTCACAAACTCCTCATCATGTGTAAATTGTGCATGCAGGATTTTCACAGCTACCGGACGGTCCAACAATTTATCATGGGCCCGGTATACATCTGCCATTCCACCGCCGCCGATACATTCTAAGATTGTATAACGATGATCTAAAGTTCGGTTAATTAGCAAGTCCGCACCTCCTTAATGTAGTGCCTGTAAAAATATTTTTCTGGCTATCGGAGCCGCT
>JAGFXW010000068.1 GCA_017861495.1 Bacillota bacterium | reverse complement strand
GGGAATAACCAACAAAGAAATCGGCGCGCAGCTGTATATTTCGGAAAACACGGTCAAAATGGCGCTTAAAAACGTTTTTGAAAAGTTGGGGGTTAGCTCACGGGCCTTACTAAGGCAGAACTTACTTCAGCTAAAGTAGTAAAAAGGGATAAAAGACTACCCGGTGGGTAGTATGAATCGGAAAAAATCTTCTGTACAATTTTGTATAGGAGATTTTTTGATTTAATGCGGCGTTTTCTCTTGCGGTCTCGCCGCCGAAAGGACAGGGAATGCAGTGACAACCAAAAATATCATTGCGGTGATGTTGGGTGTGATTCTTCTGATTGGCAGTCTGGTGGGATATGGAATCTATGTGAACGTATCCGGCAACGCTCACGCGGATAAACTGGCAGCAGCCCAGTATTCCCGAGTTAATGGCGCCAAGGTCGCGTATAGGGAGATTGCTCCTGTACTGGAAGTGCCTACACTGTATCTGCAATCTTCCTGGATGCTGGATGTTCATGTGAAATTGGACGGGACCATTACCCGTCTTTATGTGAATCCCGGCGATCAGGTAAAGGCCGGGCAACTTCTCGGTGAAATTGTCAATGACGAACTGCCTTCCCAGGTTTTGCAGGCCGAAGGGAAAATAAATGAAGCCCGTGCCAACTTTGTGAAATATACCAACACACTGAATCGGTTCAAGGCTCTGGTGGACAACGGCGGAGTGTCGAAGATGCAGTTGGATGAAGCTATAGCCAATCAGGCCGCAGGTGAAGCCGTGGTCATGTCGGCTGAGGCTGCCAGGGACCAACTGGCGTCAAGGCTGTCAGGACAGAAAATCATTGCGCCCCGGGACGGAGACATACTCAAGGTCTATTCCAAGGTCGGGGCTTTTATTCGTACCGGTGAAGCCATGGTAATGATTGGCGACTTCTCCTCATTGCAGGCCAGAGAGAATATGCGGCATGAAATCCTGGAAAAATTGCTGCCGCTCGATTCCCGGTTCAAGCTGGTGTTGTCGGAAAATCAAACGGTCAGTAAGGCGTACGCCGCCAATTATCGCCAGGAAAATTTTTCCGCCGAGCAGAGTTTTGATATTCGCCTGGATCAAGTCAATCCACCGATGAACGTTTCCGCCCGGTACCGTTCGGTCGTCTGGCAAGTGGAAAATCCCGGCGGGGTGTTGGAACCTGGGACTTATTACAGGGCGAAAATTTACGGCACAACGGCTCGACGGGTCTTGGCTATACCGATCAAAGCAGTGAGCGGTATAACGGATCAGCGGGTGTTTCTGGTATCGCCGGATAATCGTCTGATGGAAGGACGGGTCCGGACCGGTGTGCGTGACGATGAATACATTGAGATTTTGGACGGACTCAAGGAAGGCGATGTGGTCGTTTTGACAGGACGGGAAGGCCTGGTTCCCGGTTCCAGCGTCCAGGTCATCCTTGAAGCGTCACCGGAAAAGCAATAACAGAAAATGCGACGCAAGGAGATGCTGTATGGCTGAGCCAATAAAACGTGAATTGTTCCAGAAAAAGGCGCTGGACCGGCTGCGATCTCCGGATGAATTGGACAAATTGTTTGCCGTCACGACTCCGGTGGGCTGGATTGCCTTACTGACGGTGTTGATCCTTATCGCATCCGCGCTGGTATGGTCCGTTTTCGGTGTAATGGCGGACAAAGTCAGCGGTACGGGGCTGATTGTGGATTCTGCCGGAATGGTCAATATTTCACCGGCTACCGGTGGACGAGTGGCGGAGTTGCGGCAGGAAGTGGGAGACTTGGTTCAAAAAGGACAAGTAGTGGCGGTAGTGGAACAATATTCTACCGAGCAGGACATTGCCCGCTTAAAGGCGGAGTTGAACAACACGACGTCTCAGGTGGAAATGTCGTCAAAAGTTGCCCAGCTTAACGCCCTGACGGATAAACTTCAGCGTGACGGACAGGTAATCAGCCCCTATACCGGGGTTGTGGCGGAAAAAAAGGTTAATGTCGGCGACATTGTGACAACGGGGACGCCCCTCGCCAGCCTGCGATTGTCGCCGGAGCGCGGAGAAATCAAAGTTTTGCTATATGTCCCGATTTTGGACGGAAAAAAGATACGCCCCGGTATGACGGTGCAAATTTCTACCGGTACGGTCAGCTCAACCGCTTACGGTTATTTAATCGGCAAAGTGAGCAGTGTGTCGGCTTATCCCGTTTCCGCCGAAGGAATCAACAGCTGGATTGGCAGCAAGGAAACCACGAACTGGATACTGCAGCGTAACGGCGGGGCTGCAATGGAAGTTCATGTGGCCCTGATCAAGGACCCTGACACAGCAACCGGGTTTTTGTGGTCTTCTATCTCGGGTGCGCCTGATAAGATTAGTGCCGGAACCGCCTGTACGGGTAGTATTGTTGTGAAGCGGCAGGCCCCTCTGGCCAAAGTATTTCAGAACTTGAACCAATGGCTGCGGAGTGATTGAAGATGACAAAAGGGCAGAAACGCATCGAAACCCCGGTTGTCTTGCAGATGGAAGCTACAGAGTGCGGCGCGGCGGCTTTAGGCTCGGTATTATCCTATTACGGACTCTTTCTTCCGCTGGAAACTCTGCGTATGGAGTGCGGCATTTCTCGTGATGGCAGCAGGGCAAGCAACATCATTAAAGCGGCGCGCAATCTGGGCATGCAGGCAGGTGGATTTCGCTATTCGCCTGAATCCCTTAGAGAAATAGTTCTGCCGGTTATCATCCATTGGAATTTCAACCATTTTCTCGTACTCGAAGGGTTTCGAGGCGAGCAGGTTTACTTGAATGATCCTGCTGTCGGTCATCGGAAAGTAAGCCGGGAAGAGTTTGATGTTTCATACACGGGAATTGCCTTGGTCATGACTCCCGGCCCGCATTTCCGCAAGGGCGGCGCTTCAGTGAACACGGCGGCGGCTGTTTTTGAAAGACTCAAGGACCATAAGAAATCCATGGTGTTCGTATTGGTGGCTGGGCTGGGTTTGGTTGCGCCCGGATTGGCGGTTCCCGTCATGAATCAGGTGTTCTTTGACGACATTCTGACTCGCCAACATGAAGATTGGATATTCAATCTGTTGCTTGCCATGGGAGTAGCGGCGATTCTGCAAGCGGCGTTAACTTATCTAAGGGCCTGGTGCCTCACCCGGTGGCAGGGAAGTTTGACGGTCGGCGGCTCCAGCAAGTTCATGTGGCATGTCCTGCACCTACCGATTGAGTTTTTCCAGCAACGATACGCGGGTGAAGTGGCTTCACGAGCGCAGTTCACCGAATCCGTGGCTTCAACGTTGACGGGGCAGGCGGCTACTGCCGTACTGGATGTGGCGGTGGCGATGTTCTATCTGGGTTTGCTTTTTCAGTACAGTGTTTCACTGACCCTGATTGGATGTTCTTTCAGCCTGATCAATGTGCTGATCTTGCAAAGCATGGTGCGGTGGATGAAGGAGCAGCAGATGAAACTCATGCAGGATGCGGGAAAGCTCTACGGCGTTTCTGTTGCCGGTATTCAGACCATTGAGACGTTAAAGGCAAATGGCAATGAAAGTGATTTTTTTACAAAATGGGCAGGCTATCAGAGCAAAATATTGGTTGCTACACAAAAAGTCGAATTGACACAGCAGTTATTTTTGCTTGCACCGGTATTGCTTGGCGGACTCAATACGGCGATGATCATGGCGGTAGGCGGCTTCAAAATCATGGACGGCTTGATGACCGTCGGTATTTTCATTGCCTTTCAAACATTGATGGGCAAATTTCAGGAACCCGTGAACAAACTTCTTTCCTTGGTACAGAGCCTGCAGACCACTGAAACACAGATCCACCGACTGGACGACGTGCTCCGCTATCCCCGTGACCCCGGTCTTGAATCAAAGGAACTGTCGGCAGCAATGGGCATGGAAAAATTGGCAGGCAGGGTGGAATTGCGGAATATTACGTTTGGCTACAGTCGGCTGGAACCGCCTTTGTTGGAGAAATTTAGCCTGACCATTGAACCGGGACGACGAGTTGCGCTGGTGGGAGGGTCAGGCAGCGGCAAATCCACGGTAGCCAAACTGTTGACGGGCCTGTATCAGTCGTGGGAAGGCGAGATCTTGTTTGATGGGGTTCCTCGGAAGCAAATCTCAAGGGAGGTACTGGTTCATTCAATGGCTGGGGTCGATCAGGATATTTTCCTTTTCAGCGGTACAGTTGCAGAAAATATTTCCTTGTTTGATCCCACCGTGCCGCGTTTCGATATTGTCAGGGCCGCCAGAGATGCCGAAATTCACGGCGACATTGCGATCTTGCAGGGGGGCTATGATGCCGTTGTTGAGGAGGGGGGGCGGAATTTCAGCGGCGGTCAGAGGCAGCGGCTGGAAATCGCCAGAGCGCTGGCCTGCAATCCTTCCATACTGGTGTTGGATGAAGCAACTAGCGCGCTTGATCCGTTGACTGAACGACGGGTAGCGGACAATATCACAAGGCGGGGATGTTCATGCCTGGTTATTGCACACCGACTCAGCACCATCCGGGACTGCGACGAGATCATTGTCCTGCAGCAGGGAAAAGTGATGCAGCGTGGCACTCATGATAACCTGATGGATGAAGAGGGGCCTTATCGGCAACTTTTGGACCCCAGCATGGCGGGCCCTCACTCACCGATGGAGGGGAGTGAAGCATGAGTTCCGCAGATAATAAAGATACCACTCAGTTTATTTCATTGGAATCGGGCCGGCCGTTTTGGCTGGAAGACTCTGACACCTTCTGGCAGGTCTGGGAGGGGGCGGTTGACGTATATGCCGTGTCCGGTCCGGCTGTCCAGCGATTTCAGCAAGTCTTTTTGTTCAATGCGGTCCAGGGACAACCCCTGTTTGCTTTACCTCAAAGCATGGACGGCAAGGGCATTCGGCTCATGGCCATGAGTGCGGGCGGCGCCGAACTGAAGACCATGTCCCGGCAAGGCCTGCTCCAAAGTGCGGCCCGTAGCGGTCGGCATATCTTTGAAGTCATCTGGTTCATGGTCGAAGAGTGGCTGGAGATACTACTGTCCAGTCCAAATCTGATTGCTCCGCCGCGGTTGTTTCTCTTGTTGGCGAGTAGCGAGACACTGCCACTCGCCTCCGGGCAATCCGTCCGGACCGCCAGGGAAGTGCTCTGGGTCCGGCGGATAAGCGGCGAAATCCGATATGGACGCTTGCCGGATTATTCTATTCCATCCGGAGTGGATGTCCCGGTTATCCGTCAAGGCTGGGTTACGGCCACTTCAGACGCGGTGCTGACAGGACTGCCGACGGATGAGATTCTGCCTCCAACTGACAACCCGGATACCGGACGTTTCTGGGGACCGCTGGATGATTGCCATCGACTCTTTGCCGCAATTATCGAACAATATTTTACCGATGAAAGACAGCGCGACCACCAGCGATTGCTGGACCGAAAAAATCAGCGGGAAAAACTGCAGCAGGCAGCCTTTGCGCATTTGTTACGAAATGATTTGCCGGAGATTGAACCGCTGATTTTGGCGGATTCGACCTGTCCACCAATACTGACGGCATTACGCGCCATCGCCCGGCAGCTAGGAGTTTCGGCAGAGTTGGTGCATCTGCCGAAAGGGGGCGGCGCCCGGCTTCAGGATCCGGCGCTGATGAGCCAAATCGCTCACTTGGCCGGTATGCAAGCCCGCAAGGTTTGCTTGGAGGCCGGTTGGCAGACACAGGACAACGGCCCTCTGCTGGGATATCTTGGCCCGCAGGGAGAACCGGTAGCATTATTGCCGCAGTCGCCTGACCAGTATCATCTTTTTCAGCCGGAAACGCTTCGGAATAGGGAAGTGACGAGTCAAGACCTTGACTTGCTACATACGGACGCGTATATGTTCTATGTCGGATTGACGGCAAAAACCTCTACGCTGACTGACTGGCTCAAATTTTCCCTGAAGAACTCCTGGCCCGGCGATTATGGGGTTGTGCTGATGACTAGTCTGATTGCCGGCGGTATAACCATGGTGACACCGTTTGTTACGAATACCATTTTTAGCGATTTGATACCGATTGGCGATCGGCAGGGACATGTGATGGTAATTCAAGTCATGATGGTGGCGGCGCTGTCTAGTGTCGGCGTAGCCCTCACCCGTGGCGTGGCCGTGTTGCGCATCAAGAATCGGTCGCATCTGTCGGCCGAGGCGGCTCTTTGGCTTCGTCTGCTATCCTTGCCGTCCGCATTTTTCCGCCAATATGAATCCGGGGATCTGGCTTTGCGCCTCAACAGCATCGCGCAGGTATCTTCAGTCCTCTCGAATTCGGTGGTTTCAACCATTTTTAATTGTCTGCTTTCTTTCTTCAGCTTGGGGATGATGTTTTATTATAGCTGGAAGTTAGGGGCAATAGCCTTGGTGATCCTAGTGACTTTTCTGCTTTCACAGTTTCTGGTGTCCTGGAAAATGCTGCATAATAAGCGTTCCATGATAATTGCTTCCGGTCGGGTAGCCGGCCAGGTGCTGCAAATACTGAACGGAATTGGAAAATTCCGCATGCAGGGTGCTGAAACGCAAGCGTTTTTCTTGTGGGCAAAAGAGTTCGGCGAAGAATGGAAATGGAATCGCGCCGTCCGTTGGAACGCCAATTTATTGGAAGTGCTAAACGGTATTCAGCCCATCCTGCTTTCGATGCTGTTGTTTTGGTTGACGATGCATTGGATGGGCATCGGCGATACGACAAACTCCCCGTTCATTACCCAGGCGGATTATTTGAGTTTCACCGCTGCTTTGACCGGTTTCAGCGGCGCGGTCCTCGGCATGGCGCCGATAATGTCACAGTTGCTTGATATCGTGCCCATACTGGAACGTCTGCGGCCGGTGTTGACTGCAGAGCCCGAAGTCAGTGACGAAAAACTTGAGGCTGGCGAATTGACCGGACAAATCGAAGTCAATAATCTTTCATTCCGCTATTCGCCGGAAAAGCCCCAGGTATTGCAAAATCTTTCGCTGAAAATTCGCCCGGGGCAATTTGTGGCGATTGTCGGTAGTTCCGGCAGCGGGAAATCGACATTGCTCCGTCTTTTGCTCGGATTCGAGAAACCGGAGAACGGGGCGGTTTATTTTGACGGACAAGATCTGGCGGAACTCAGCGTAACATCCGTTCGCTCCCAGATGGGAGTTGTGCTTCAACAGGGTCAGTTGATGGCTGGCGACATTTTTAACAACATTATCGGTTCGCTGCCGCTGACCATTGATGATGCCTGGCTGGCGGCGGAAATGGTCGGATTGGCCGAAGATATTCGGGCCATGCCGATGGGGATGCACACCATGGTTAGCGAAGGAGCAGCCAATATTTCAGGCGGTCAACGGCAACGAATCCTCATCGCCAGGTCCATAGTGAACCGGCCGCGGATTATCATGTTTGATGAAGCCACCAGCGCTTTGGACAACCGGACTCAGGCTATCGTGACCGAAAGTCTGGATAAGCTGAAAGCTACCCGGATTGTTGTGGCCCACCGCTTGAGCACCATTTGTAATGCGGAACGCATCTTCGTGATGGACCAGGGGAAAATTGTCGAGGAGGGGAATTATCAGGAGTTGATGGACCAAAACGGCATTTTTGCCGCCATGGCTCAGCGACAATTAATGTAACTCGATAGGAGATGAGACGAATGCATGAATGCCAAACCCCAGATTTTTCAGTAACTCGGTGAGAATCGACATAGGGCATTCGGCTATATAGATGAAATTCAATTTCAAAAGGTTTTCAACAGACTTCCGAGAATATATATATATCGATAGTAGCTTTCTTCAAAAACGTGACGGGAACACTTGTGTATAGAATGAGGCGCTCATGACAAAAGTTAGGCAGCAGACCACAAAAAACCTGTATTTTTCCACGCGAATCACCGAAGCAATGTCCGGAATCTTCGACCATCCACTTACCATCGTCGAAGCCCCAATGGGTTACGGTAAAACCACCGCCATCAAGGAATTCCTCAGTAACAGCCCGGTGCTGTGGCAGACAGTGCACGATGCGGCGCCGAGCGGTTTTTGGCAGGAATTTGGCCGCCTGTTCACGATAATCGACGATAACTCCGCGCAAAGCCTGCTGGAACTTGGGGTTCCCCGTGACAGCGTTTTGCTGCAGGAAGCGGTGCGGATTATCGCCGATGTTGCATTTTCTGATCCAACCTTTCTGGTCATTGACGACTATCACTTGCTCGAAAGCCCTGAAATCGACCGATTGGTCGAACGGATGGCCATGTACGGCATACCCGGTCTTCATATCGTTCTGATTACCCGTTACAGCGGGCGGCTAAACGTCGAAGAATTGGCTCTAAAGGGCTATTTGCACATTATCGCCAAAGAAACATTGGAACTGACGCCACCGGAAATCGTCGAATATTACAAGGCCTGCGGCATCAGTCTCGAAGCAGAGGAAACAGAACGATTGCACGCGCTGACCGAAGGCTGGATTAGCGCCCTGTATCTTTTCATGGTGGAACTGCATTCCCACGGCAGCTACACCCCGGAAAACAATATCTATAAATTGATCAAAAAAACAGTATATGGACCGCTTGCCGCCGAAACGAAAGAATTTCTCCTTACTTTGTCCATATTCGATAGCTTTACCCAGGAACAAGCCTCCTACATGTGGGGTAAAGAAAATACCGACGAACTGCTTGCCGAAGTCATGAGCAACAATGCTTTCGTAAACTATGACAGCCGGAGCAAAACCTATTTCGCCCACAACATCCTGACTGGTTTTTTACGGGAGTTGTTAGCTGCCCAAGATCCCGGCTATCGTCAGGCCCTCTGGCGAAAAGCGGCCGACTGGTGCCTGCAAGCCGGTGATTATCTTGCAGCCCTGTATTATTTTTATGAGTGCCGGGATTTTGACAATATCTTGCTTACTCTGGAAAAAAATCGGTCTGCTTCCTTTGTTGGCGGCAATACAAAACTGATTATCAAATATCTGGAGGAATGTCCGGAGACGGTCAAGGAGAAGCATCCTTTCGCTTTACTTATCTATGCCTTCTATTTATTCATTTATAATGAAGCTGAATTGTTTGGCAAAACGTGCAGAGAATTTAGTCGTGTAATGGCAACGGCTGAGAGTTTAAACTATGATCTGAGGAAACGTCTTTTAGGGGAATTTGAACTTTTACTAAGCTTTACGAATTATAATGACATTAAAAAAATGTCTGAACATCAACGCAAAGCATGCGAATTGCTCGACAGCCCTACAACGATTTACAATACGGAAAAGAACTGGACATTTGGGTCCCCGTCTGTCTTATATATGTTTTATCGGGAGTCAGGCAAGCTTGAAGAACACATAAGTGACCTAACCAAAAGTTTTCCCTATTACCACCGCCTGGCGGGGGGACATGGCAGTGGCGGTGAATATGTAATGGAAGCGGAAAGATACTTCAATATGGGGGAGTTTGCTAACGCCGAAATTTCACTGCACAAAGCCTCCTACAAGGCGGAGGAGCAAAATGAGACCAGCATCTTGCTGTGTATTCGTTTCCTGCAAAATCGCCTTGCTTTTATGAACGGCGATTTTGCCTTGATGGTGGAGCTTTTGCATACAATGCGCGACGAGCTGATCGGTAAAAAGAAATATTTTTATCTGCATACGGTTGAACTTTGCGAGGGCGCTCTCTATTCATACCTCGGTCAAAAGAACAAAATACCCGAATGGGTGACCAGCGGCGATCTTAACAATACCCAGCTGATGTTTCCCGCCTTTGCGATGTTTAACATCGTGTATGGC
>JAGFXW010000248.1 GCA_017861495.1 Bacillota bacterium | reverse complement strand
GAATCCTGCCACTCCGGCCTCCTCCGAGATATTCCACCTGCTTTGCACCTTATACAAAGGCATGGATAGCTCACTATTATCAATAGCCACACACGGCTGGATGACTGGGCAAGGCCTTTGGCCCCGGCAGTATGCAGCTTTCAAGGCCGTTCTGAATGGGATGGTTTCCCGTCAAGCGATCATTTTGTCGTTCCAGGACGTGTTTTATGCCCTTGCTTTAGCTGCTTTTTGCGGCGGCTTGCTGACATTACTGCTCCGGCGCAAGCCCGTCCAACCGAAAATGACGGAGCCATAGAAAGGTTGCAAGCGCAAATTAACCAAAGTTATTGCAGAAACAGATGCCAGCGGCAACCGCCGGGTACGATTTCAACCTATGTCAGAGTTTGAAACTCCTGAAGCTGTCGACCGTCTGGCCAATACGTTTATTGATGCAATCAACGCTCAAAAATATGATCCCCTGTTGCTGATTCCCATGTTCGTTTTGGATTTTCTTTGTATCCACCCATTCAATGATGGGAATGGGCGGATTAGCCGATTGCTTACATTGCTTCTCTTATATCGGTCTGGATACATTGTGGGCAAGTACATCAGTATGGAAATGATTATTAAAAAAACAAAAGAAACCTATTACGAGGTGGTACAGGATAGTTCCGTTGGCTGGTACGAAGGAACAAACTCGGATCTACCGTTTGTTAAGTATTACCTGGAAATAATTTTAAGTGCCTACAAGGAGTTTTCGGCTAGAATAGAGTTGATCCAAAACCGGAGTTTTTCCAAGCCTGAACGGATTCGTACGTTATTTGCCAACACGTTGCAAAAACTGTCGAAAAAAATGATTTTGGAAAAATGTCCGGATATCAGTATGTCGACAGTTGAGGTGACTTTGGCGGCGCTTCTAAAAGAAGGTTATATCATTAAGACCGGCGCTGGGAAAAACACGGCATACCTACGCAATATGGACTACGCAGAAACAGAATAAATGGAATAGTATCTATGCTATGAAAAGTCTTTCTAGGTCAATGAGCGGTCGGCGTTGCAATTGACACCCTTTACACGAAAATAGGGAAAGCGAGCAGACTATCTTTGTCCATAGACCACATTAGAATTTCAGTTTTTTTATTGACATGCTTGCTCATAAAGCTTAGTATATAACCATACAAGTAAATATTTACCTTTTCTTTTATCAAGAGTAACCGAGGGACTGACCCGATGACGTTACAGCAACCTGCGTATGCAAGGTGCTAATTTCAGCAGGATTGACAATCCTGAGAGATGAGAGGAAGTGAGAGATAGAAATATGCCTCCTTCTTCTGAGGGAGGTTTTTCTTATGCCATAAAGAGCTAAGTGCAGGTTAAACATAATTATTTATGGGAGGTATTGCAAAAATGACATTGTTTGAGAAAGAATATTGGATTACTCTTTCGGATAAAAGTCTCAATGTGGCTGAGGAAATTGAAAAGCGTATTGTAGGAACCGATATGAAATGGTATTTGGATTGTGATGGTGAAACCGTAGTTGTGCCTGTGGAGGCTGCCAATGAAGACGAAGCTTTGGAACTAAGCGCACGCAAGGTTTTTGAAGCGTTTAAAGATATATGTGATCCTGAACTAACTTGCTTGCCGCCTATATTGGCGCATGCGCTGATTAAGAGTTTTGATAAGGAAAAACGGAAACCAAAGCATGAACAAGGATATATTCAAGACCTTGGTACAGGGTACTGCAATGTTTATTTTACGTTAATACTAAATGCAGACGCGGAGGATGCAGTGGCAGCCACCAATGCTTGTAATGAACAATTAGAAGCAATTATAAAGAGACAGAATATGACTGCACGGCTTGATATTCCTGCTAGATTACAAAATGCTCATTGGTTAAACAAAAGCATTTATTTTGTGAATTATACAATTGGTGTAAGGGTGAAAGAAGAAGCTTTTGAAATCAATATGGTTGAAAAGGCATCTTTGCGATTATGGGAAAGAATTAAAGCCTTGAAAGTCTATGCTGAACTGGATGACGCCAATGGGACTAGTTTACAGAAAATTATCAAGTACCAAATTCCGAAAAGACGTGATTTAAACTGCCCGAAATCTGGTCCGAATAAACCAATCTATTTTTAGATAAGATGAAGGAGGGGCAATAATGCCGTGGATCATGTCGTTGTTAGGGATAATCGCCACTGCAATGAACGCAAATCAAATTGTCTGGTGCTTTGCGTTGTACCTTGTAACAAATGTATATTGGACCTGGCATAATCTCAAAATTAATGAATATGCACAATCCAGTCTTTGTTTCATCTATCTGATTCTATCGATATGGGGATTTTATAATTGGCGATAATTACTTGGATAATCATGTCAATTCCGAGGTATAATAGATCATAGAGTCGGAATAATGCAAATTTAATAGCTCACATTAAGAAAAAGAGGTGGGATAATGCCCCTTGAAATAATCCGTAATGATATTACCAAAGTTCACGCTGATGCAATAGTCAATGCGGCAAACTCATCCCTGCTTGGGGGCGGAGGGGTTGACGGAGCAATCCATCGTGCCGCAGGACCGGAACTGCTTGCTGAGTGCCGTACTCTTGGTGGCTGTAAAGCCGGACAAGCAAAAATAACCAAGGGGTATCAGCTGCCGGCAAAGTATGTAATCCATACTGTTGGCCCGGTTTGGCATGAAGGTATAAGAAACGAGGAAAAACTGCTGGCTGATTGTTACAAGAACGCACTTGCATTAGCAAAAGAGTACCATCTTGAGAGCGTTGCTTTTCCATTGATTTCTTCAGGTGCCTTTGGATATCCCAAGGATAAAGCATTGCAAACTGCAATTTCGGTTATCGGAGAGTTTCTGTTAAGCAATGAGATGACTGTTTTTCTTGTTGTGTACGATAAAACGGCATTTATGCTGACTGAGAAGCTGTTTTCATCCATTGCGCAATATATTGACGATAAGTACATAGAAGAACGACCGTTTGATCGCAGAAACAGACTTCAGGAAGAACGCCAAATTAGCGAAAGCTATTATGCTGAACCTGAGCTTTTCTCAATGGAAGCGCCGGTGATTGCAAAAAAACAGAAACGTAGTCTTGATGATGTAGTAAAGCAGATGGATGAAACTTTCTCCCAGATGTTATTGCGCTTGATTGACGAAAATGGCATGACAGATGCGGAAACCTATAAAAAGGCGAATATTCACCGGAAGCTGTTTTCAAAAATTCGGAATGATATCAATTACAAACCGAGCAAGCCGACCGCCATCGCTTTTGCCATTGCTTTGAAATTAAATCTTGATGAAACCAAAGACCTGTTGCTCAAATCCGGCTTTGCCCTTTCTCACAGCAGTAAATTCGATATCATCATCCAGTATTTTATTGAGAATGGCAATTATAATATCTTCGAGATAAACGAAGCCTTGTTTGCTTTTGATCAAAATCCTCTGGGGGCATAGCCCTATTGAGAATACAGAATTTTGTCGCTTGACATGCGACCGATTGAGACAGGCAAAATGTTATCCTTAAATCACAAAGAAATGATTGGAGGGTAACACTATGAAAAAAGATTTAACGGAACTGGTATTTATTCTCGACAGAAGCGGCTCAATGAGCGGTCTTGAAAGTGACACGATCGGCGGATATAATGCCATGCTGGAAAAACAAAAGA
>JAGFXW010000247.1 GCA_017861495.1 Bacillota bacterium | reverse complement strand
GGCTTGGTTGCCAACATGCTTTGGCTGGACCCCAGCGATTACGGGAAACGGGACGAGAGCCTCCCGGGATTATCGCTGGCTCTATGGGGCCAATATATTCTGGATAATTTCGAGACAGTGGCCGATGCGGTGAAAGCCATCGAAAGTTCGTCATTCCAGGTCGTATCCCAAGCTATTCCGGTCACCGTTCCGGGCGCCGGAACCACCATTTCGGCGGCTGTTCTCCATTTGGCCCTGACGGATAAGTCCGGCGATTCGGCGATTGTGGAATACATCGGCGGCAAGCCGGTCGTGAATCATAACCGCAACTATACGATCATGACCAACCAGCCGCCGTTTGATAAGCAGCAAGAAAATCTCAAACAATACCAGGGATTTGGCGGCAATAAACCGTTGCCGGGCACGACGGACCCGGCGGACCGGTTTGTCCGCGCGGCCTATTATATGAAGTTATCGGCTACGCCCAAGGATTATCGCGAGGCGTTGGCCGGCCTTGTGAGCGTCGCCCGCGCCGCCTCGCAACCGTTCCGGGTTTCAGGCGATCCCAAACACCCCTACGCCGGGGCGACGATTTGGACGTCCATCGCCGACTCGACAAACGGCAGCTACTACTTGTCCATGGCCACCAGTCCCTTCATTGTCTGGGCGAACTTTTCGGACTTCGATCTAGAACCGGGTGCGCCGGCAATGAAACTGGATTTGCGCAACAACCCCGACTACCACGGCAATTCCGCCAAGCAATTTGTTCAGGGCAATTTATCGGAACTGATTCCAGATTAGCAGGCTATCAAATCGGTTAATAAAACAGCTGGAGCGACGCTCCAGCTGTTTTATTAAGGCTGTTTGCAAGTATATTGGAGAAGTTGACTCCTTCTCGTTCGTCAACCATTGGAGGATCGTTCTCTTTATTCATTCTTCCAAACGCCCTGCCATTTTTGACAACTCAGCCGAGTGCTACATCCAAAATCATCATCACTGCAAAGCCGATCATGCAGCCAATGGTCGCCACATCGGTCGAACTGCCGCCTTCCTTGCGCTGCGCTTCCGGAATTAGTTCCTCCACCACAACGTAGATCATAGCTCCTGCCGCAAACGCCAATGCATATGGCAATAGCGGACGCATCGACAGCACTGCCAGAGCGCCAATCACTCCGGCAATTGGTTCGACGAGGCCAGAGGCCTGTCCGTATAGAAACGCTTTGGTTCGGCTGAACCCTTCCCGTCGCAGGGGAATGGAAACAGCCGCGCCTTCAGGGAAATTTTGCAATCCGATGCCGATTGCCAACGCAACTGCGCCGGTTAGCGAGGCAGACGGCAAATCGAAAGCGACTGCGCCGAACGCCACTCCGACCGCCAACCCTTCCGGAATGTTGTGGAGGGTAATCGCCAGTACCAGCAAGATGCTGCGTTGCCAGCTTGTTTTGATTCCTTCGGCTTGCTCCGTTTTCAGGCCCATGTGTAGATGCGGCAATGTCATGTCAACCAGCCACAAAAAAGCTCCACCGGCTAAAAAGCCGACCGCTGCCGTAATCCAGGCAGTTTGTCCCAACGACTCCGCCATTTCGATCGCCGGTGCCAAGAGCGACCAAAAACTGGCGGCAATCATTACTCCGGCTGCAAAGCCAAGCATTGCGTTCAAAACTGTCTTGTTGATGGATTTGAAGAAAAAGACAAGCCCGGCCCCCAGAGCTGTTACTCCCCATGTAAACAGAGTGCCGAACAGAGCCTGGACAACAGGTGAAAATTGGGCAAACCATTCAATCATATCAGTCATATTATCGCTCCATTCCAATGCAGTAATGAGATTGATTCTATGGTATAAATTATATCACAGCTAAGATGACCGAGGCAGCAATCCGTGCAATGATAGTGGCCGACAACCTCCCATCCGTCGTGGTCTGGAGTTGTGCTAATAAGGAAAAATTCTCAATATGTGTTGAAATATCAACAAAAAAATTAAAATTGAAACAGAATGACGCGTAGAAAACTAGAGTTGGAGCGGATGATGGAAAAATCCACATCCAACTATTGAATTGTATGTACTAAAAGTATATTATGTAAACGTAAACGTTTACGTAAATAATCGTGTTTTGAGATCGTAACTGAACGCATTTTATGAACTCGGGAGGGGATCAAACGTGAAGGTCATTGTTGTTGGAAACCTGAAAGGCGGTGTCGGCAAAAGTACTGTTTCCTGCAATCTTGGTGTTGCCGCTGTGATGGATGGGAAAAAGACTCTTATCATCGACTCAGATCCCCAAGGCAGTTCCATGACGTTTCGTTCTGTGCGTCAAAGCGACAACCTTAAAGCTGTAAGCATTGTCCAACCCACGATCCATAAAGATATCAGCGACTTTTCCAATTTTGATCTGGTGATTGTCGATGCAGGCGGTCGTGACAGCACGCTGTTTCGGTCAGCCATTATTGCGTCATCCGGCGGAATCTTCATTATTCCGATTCTCCCCAGTCAATATGACATTTGGGCTACCGAAGATACTTTCGCAGTTCTGAAAGAATCACGCGTATTCAAGAAAATTAGGGCCTGCGCCTTGTTCAATCAAGTCATGCAGAACACGACGATAACCCAGGAAGCGTATGATGCCCTGCAGGAAATGACAGGTGAAAATTCCGTGTCGCTTTTGACAAGCAGGCTGTACAATCGGGTAGATTACAAAAAATCTATTTCAGAAGGGCTCGGTGTCATGGAATTTGCTCCAAGCGGCAAAGCTGCCCAAGAGATCAAGGCTCTTTATGATGAAGTCATGCAACTACTAAAAGGGAGGAAATAATTATGACAATCAAACGCAAGCCGACAAAAACTGACGTAAACACTGTTGATAAATTTATCAGTGAGGCGACTGTTGAAAAAAGCGGCAAGCCGGCAAACCCTAAAATAACAAAACACGCTAAAATCAAGGAAAAAGATATTGCAACCCAAGACAAGGTTAAAATAGACAATAAAGAAACCGCCAAACAGAAACACCCGAAAAACGAATCGACAGCTGAAGTGAAAATTGAAGAGATGATTGGGCGTCGAAGTCTTTTTGCCGACAACTTCAAACGGGAAACCTTTTACGTCCACAAAGATTTGGTTAAGGCTATTAAGAAAATGGCTGCCAAGGGGAAAAAAGGGGAAAAAACCAAAATCATCAATCGTGCTTTGCAAATGTTCTTTGCGGCGGAAGAAACCGCGAAGTAGGTCGGTTCTTTCAGATAATCCAAAAAGAGAACACCCTACCTGTTATTCAGGTAGGGTGTTCTCTTTTTGGCAGTAAGTAAGACTATAGCACCTTGGACAGAAAATCTCTGGTTCGGGCATTTTGCGGATGATTGAACAGCTGATCAGGAGGACCTTCCTCTAAAATTAGCCCTTCATCCATAAACAGAATCCGATCTCCCACTTCCCGGGCAAAGCCCATCTCGTGAGAAACAATGACCATGGTCATGCCATCAATCGCCAACTGTTTCATGACGCCGAGCACTTCGCCCACCATCTCCGGGTCCAGGGCTGATGTCGGCTCGTCAAACAGCATCACATCCGGTTCCATGGCCAACGCCCGGGCAATCGCAATGCGCTGCTGCTGACCGCCGGAAAGAGAAGAGGGATAGGCATTTTCCTTTTCGGCCAAGCCTACCATGTTGAGCAAGGAAATAGCCTTGCGA
>JAGFXW010000246.1 GCA_017861495.1 Bacillota bacterium | reverse complement strand
TCGCGAAGCCGAAGTTTCCCTTTAGGGTTTCGAGTGTTATAGCCTGTTGATCCCCGACCTAAGAGGGCGGGGTCTTACAGGCTGTTAACGAGATAAATACGAAATGAGCTAAGCAAAATCGATATGGAGGGAACGATCAATGAGTATACTTACCTGCGTAGACCCGGAAGTGGCGTCAGCCATCCAAAAGGAATATGAGCGCCAGCAGAACAAAATTGAACTCATCGCTTCGGAAAATTTTGTATCATCCGCGGTGATGGAAGCCCATGGTTCTGTATTGACCAATAAATATGCGGAAGGATATCCAGGACACCGCTACTACGGCGGCTGTGAATATGTCGATATTGTGGAGCAATTGGCGATTGACCGGGCCAAAAAATTGTTTGGCGCGGAGCATGCCAATGTGCAGCCGCATTCCGGCGCCCAAGCCAATACCGCTGTCTATTTTGCTTTCTTGCAGCCAGGCGATACCATCATGGGGATGAACTTGTCCCACGGCGGCCATTTGACACATGGCAGTCCGGTAAATATATCTGGTAAATATTTTAAGGTGATCCCATACGGCGTGGATCCGGTTACTCATCGCATTGACTACGATGAGGTGCGCAAACTGGCGCTGGAGAACCGGCCGAAAATGTTGGTTGCCGGAGCAAGCGCCTATCCGCGGATTATTGATTTTGCGAAACTAAGTGAAATCGCCAAGGAAGCAGGGGCTATGCTGATGGTGGATATGGCCCATATTGCCGGTCTGGTAGCTGCCGGATTACATCCGAATCCGGTGCCGTACGCCGATATTGTGACTACCACGACTCACAAGACGCTGCGCGGGCCGCGGGGCGGAATGATTTTATGCCGTTCCGAATATGCCAAAGCCATCGACAAGGCCGTGTTCCCGGGAACGCAGGGCGGGCCGCTGATGCACGTGATTGCCGCCAAAGCGGTAGCGTTCTTTGAAGCGATGGATGACAGTTTCAAAGAGTATGCTGCGCAAATCATCGCCAATGCCAAAGCGTTGGCCGATGCATTGGCTGATAAGGGCTTTAACCTGGTATCGGGCGGAACGGATAACCATTTGATGCTGGTCGACGTGCGCTCGAAGAATTTGACCGGCAAACAAGCGGAAAGCATTTTGGATGTTATCGGCGTTACGGTAAATAAGAACACCATCCCGTTTGATCCGGCCAGCCCGTTTGTCACCAGCGGCATCCGCATCGGTACCCCGGCTGTGACGACGCGGGGCATGAAGGAAGACGCAATGCGGACGATTGCAGAGATCATATCGTTGTCGTTATCCAATCCGGAGAACCCGGACGTACAGCAACAGGCTGCCGGCATGGTCAATCAATTGTGCCGGAAGCATCGTTTGTATTGGTAAGAACGAGGAATATTTGAACGGGAGATGAACTTGTATGAGAGTGAAAGTGATCGATCATCCCTTGATCCAACATAAATTGTCGTTGATCCGGGATATCAAAACCGGACCCAAGGAATTCCGTGAATTGCTGGAAGAAATTTCAATGTTGATGACTTATGAAATTACCCGTGACTTTCCGTTAGAGGATATTGCCGTTGAGACCCCGATGGGACCGTGTGCGTGCAAAACGATAGCCGGAAAAAAAGTAGGCATCGTGTCGGTTCTGCGGGCCGGACTGGGTATGCTGGGCGGTGTGTTGCGCCTGATCCCGACGGCCAAAGTAGGGCATATTGGGTTGTATCGCGATCCGCAAACGTTGCAACCGGTGGAATACTATTGCAAGCTGCCTACGGATGTAGCGGAACGGGACTTCATTATTGTCGATCCGATGCTGGCGACCGGTGGTTCTTCGGTGGCGGCGATCGATCTCTTAAAACGGTATGGTGTCAAGCACATCAAACTGATGTGTTTGGTAGCTGCCCCGGAAGGCGTCCGTTTGGTGAACGATAAACATCCGGATGTAGATATTTTTGTTGCTTCTGTCGATGACCATCTGAATGATCATGGCTATATTATTCCCGGACTTGGTGATGCCGGCGACCGGATTTTCGGCACCAAATAACTCATTGCAATAGGGAAAAAATGCAAAATATTTTTTGCGCATCACATAG
This sequence comes from Bacillota bacterium, assembly GCA_017861495.1. The sequence continues at coordinate 1,593 of JAGFXW010000246.1, read as the reverse complement.
ATAAAAGGGGTTGTAGACGTTGGGAAAATACAATGTGGTTATGACAGGAACCTTGTTGGAACCTGCACAACAGAAACTGCAAGAGCGATGCAACCTGCGTATTTGGGATCCAACCGAGCCAAAGGCCAAAGAAACTCTTTCTGAGTGGCTGGTGGACGCAGAAGGGTTAGTGGTACTCGGAAATCTGCAAGTGAATGATGCATTATTGCAACAGGCGCCGCAGTTACGGGTCATTGCGCAGCCTTCAGTCGGGTATGATAATATTGATATTGACGCCTGTACCAACCGAAAAATTCCGCACGGCAATACGCCGGGTGTGTTGGTAAATACGACGACGGAGCTGGCGTTCGCCCTGATGATCTGCGCTGCCCGCCGGATTCATGAGGGCTGGGACTTTGTCAAGGCCGGCGGTTGGCAGCGGCGGGAAACATTTCCGTTCGGATTGGACTTGTATGGAAAAACTTTGGGTATCGTTGGCATGGGCCAAATTGGTACCGCGGTCGCGGAACGCGCCAAAGCCTTCGGTATGCGGATCATTTATAATAACCGCCGGCCCAGGCCGGATGACGCTGAACGTGGTTTTCGGTATGTTCCTTTTGATACTTTGCTGGCCGAGTCGGACTTTGTGATCGTTTTGACGCCGCTTACCGCGGAAAGCCATCATCTATTCGGCGCAAAAGAATTTGCGGCCATGAAGCCGTCTGCGCTGTTTATCAATGTTTCACGCGGTCCGGTAGTCGATACTATGGCGTTATATGAGGCGTTGAAACAAGGACAAATTGCGTACGCGGCCCTCGATGTGACCGATCCGGAGCCAATACCGGCCGACCACCCGCTACTTGCGGCCTCGAATATTCTCATAACGCCGCATATCGGCAGTGCAACGCTGCGAACCCGGACGGCGATGGCAATACTTACAGCCGATAACTTGCTGGCCGGTCTGGAGCGTAAACCGCTGCCGGCCTGTGCGAACCCTTCTGTCAATTACCGATAAGGATGTGACTTAGAATGAACCGACCCTCATGGGACGAATATTTTATGGATATTGCCAAAGTGGTAGCCACTCGTTCTACCTGTCTGCGCCGCCAGGTCGGTGCCGTCATTGTCAAAGAAAAACGGATGCTGACGAGCGGCTATAATGGCGCGCCCAAAGATCTGGCGCATTGCGGAGAAGTCGGTTGTTTGCGCGAGACGCATAATATTCCTTCCGGGCAGCGGCATGAGTTGTGCCGGGGAACCCACGCGGAGCAAAATGCGATTGTCCAGGCGGCGCTGCATGGGGTTGCGATTGAAGGGGCTACGGTATACTGTACGCATCAACCCTGTTCTTCCTGCACCAAAATGATCATCAATGCCGGCATACGGCGGATTGTATTCCAGAATCCGTATCCGGACGAACTGGGGAGAAGTTTGATCCAGGAAGCGGATATTGAATGCGAGTGCATGGAATAAGGAGCTGACTATAGCCGGTTTGGTGTTTGAACGGATTTTTAGCAGACGCTTGTTGACGTCTGCCGTTATCTGAATTACAATGATAAGAAATGAATAGATTTCTCTGTTAGGTGAGGCTCCTGCGTGAACACAGGCCACTGC